>JAAZKK010000063.1 GCA_012799825.1 Clostridiaceae bacterium
CTGATTACGATCGTAATGAACCTGAAAAAGAGCCTGCGGGATCTTTTATTGACTTTTTTTCAGCTATGGCAACGAGGTCTTATTTGGAGGCCTCAGGCAAAATACGCTTTTGGGCAGTAGCCCCTATCTCAATTCATGACGCACCTGTTGCACTGCAAAAGCACAGAATGCTTATTCCGTTAGATCTGGTATTTTTTCGCATCAACAAGAGACAAGACAGATGTTTCCGACGGCAAAATCGAATACACAGGTTGTCCGACCCCATGACTCTCAACCCCCCCATGAAACTTAACGAAAACAATATCTGCTTGCCGAGTTCGCCCAAACACCCTACAATAGAGTGCGATGCAAAAAATGAAAGAAGTGTGTCCTAAAATGAATAACCATAAACCTTTGAACATCCTGATCACCTCCGCCGGACGGAGAACGTATCTTGTCGAATATTTCAAGGAGGCCCTGGAAGGCTGCGGTACCGTCCATGTTTCCAACAGCACCGACCTTTCACCGACGTTTCGTGTCGCAGACCACGCTGTCGTGACGCCGCTCATCTATGATCCGGATTATATTCCTTTCCTGCTAGATTACTGCAAAAAACATGACATCGACGCTCTTCTTTCTGTTTTCGATGTCGATCTTCCCGTATTGGCGGAGCACAAGGACGCGTTTGCGAAGGAAAATGTGCAGGTGATCGTGTCGGATCCTTCTGTCATTGACATCTGCAATGACAAGGTTCGGACGTTCCAATTTCTCTTGGAACACGATTTTTATACGCCGATGACTCACACAGATCTCGACGAAGCGAAAAATGCCATCGCAAAAGGCGAGTTGAAGTTCCCGCTGATCATTAAGCCGCGTTGGGGCATGGGCTCCATCGGCGTCTATGAAGCAGAGAATGAAGATGAACTCGACGTTTTCTATAAAAGAACGAGGCGCGACATCGCTTCAACCTATCTTCGCTATGAATCAGAAGCCGCTCCGGAACACAACACGCTGATCCAAGAAAAAATCGAAGGGGGACAATATTGTCTGGACGTCATCAACGATCTTAACGGCCATTGCGTGTCGGTAATCGTCAAGAAAAAGACGGCCATGCGCGTCGGCGAAGCGTACGCCGCCATGACCGTCGATCATCCTTTGCTAAAAGAAGAGGGTGAAAGGCTCGGTCGCACACTCGCGCATATCGGCAACCTCGATGTTGACATCATTCTTCAAGACGGCAACCCCTACTTCCTTGAGATGAATGCGCGTTTCGGGGGCGCTTACCCCTTCAGCCACCTCGCAGGTGTCAATTTGCCGAAAGTGATCGTCCAATGGCTGCGCAAAGAACCGCATGACCCGAGTCTGCTCGTCGCTAAGCCGAATGTCGTCTCTTTTCACGATATCCTGCCTGTCGTCATCGAAAGCGAAGACGCAAAAAAGGCATAAGCGCCATGCGCACTGCCTGCCATTTTCAAAAGCGAAGACGCAAAAAAGGCACGTAACGACTCTGATCTCTATAGATCTTGGGAAATATCCTTTGCTTTTTCAAAAAATGCTGCAAAACCTTCGATGCTGTAACCGTTCGATATTTTCACAGCCTTACCGAACACACATAGGGACGAGATGGGAAGTGTTGCGTTCTTTCCGTTTTCTGTTAAGAAAACCCTGAGTATTCCTACGTCTGACGTTAGCGTACCTTCAAGAACGCCCGATGAATGTAGAAAAAGTGACGTCAATACCGCGTCAGCAACAAAGTGACGCTTGAATTGCACCAAGGCCTTCATAAATCGTCGCCATGGCTTTTCGAGACTCAAGGTATCCCACCGCATAGCTCCTCGATTCGCAGGATCTGAACCTCCGGTCATACCGAGTTCATCTCCGTAATAGAGCGACAGGGCTCCCCCAAAAACAGCCGTGATAAAAAAGGCTTTTTGGACAGCATGATCATCGTTGTTGGCTAGAAAAAGAGGTCGCGGCAAATCGTGGTTTGAACAAAAACTCAGCTGTCGCTGTTGAATTTGAGTTGGCAGGGAAACGTAGAACGTTTGAAGACGTCGATAGAATGCTTCAAGGGAATCCTTTTTGATTAGGGCAAAATCTCTTACCGCAAAATAGAGCGGATAGTTCATCGTTGCGTCAAACCATCCCTCGGACAACCAGAGATCGCCATCCTGCCATATTTCTCCGACAATGTAAATGTTCGGGTTAATGGCGCGCATTTTGCTCCGAAAAACACGGTGGAAACGTTCACTGACCTCATCCGGAACGTCGAGTCGCCAAGCGTCGATGCTGTACTCACGAGTCCAATAAGCCGCTTGTTCCGTAAGATATTCTATTACGAGATGGTTATTTGTATTCCATTTTGGCATGTCAGGCGCGAACGCGAAACATTCAAAGGGAAGTACGTCCTTTTCTACTTGTTTGAAAAACGCGAGATCACGTAAATGCAGTCCTTCAACGTCGGATACATCAAACCATTCAAAATATGGTGACTTTTCACCCTTCTGGACGACATCCTGCCAAAACGGGTGATCCCAGGCACAATGGTTGTAAACTCCATCCAACATGATACGAAGACCGGCCTCATGAAGTTCGGCGACAAGCGCCGCAAAATCACATTCCGTACCGAGCATAGGATCGATTTGTGCATAATCGGTCGTGTCATAGCGATGATTTGAAGCGCCTGCAAAAATAGGCGTCAAGTAGATGCCTGTAACGTCAAGATCTACGAGGTACGGAATGTGCTTTCGGATACCGTTAATTGTCCCGCGATAATGATTCGTTCTTTCGGGAACAAACATGGCCATATCCTCGTCCTTTTCATCGGAGAATCTATCCGGAAATATTTCATACCAGATGGTGTGGTCACTCCATGAAGGGGCGCAGTAATGATTGTCCTCGAAAACGTATGGCACGAAAAATGGGCGCAACTGCTGCTCTGTAACAGGTTCAATCACACCCGATGAAGTCAGCAAGGCATTTACTCCATCGGAAAATACAATATCAAAATGATACCGAAGTTTATGCGTCTTCATCGGAATGTCGATGGCATAGTAAGTCGTATTACCGATGCTCGCAACCTTCAAGGCTTCCTTTTGCTCAAGAAGAGGGGTGTCTGTATCACTGTTTGCGAAATAAAAGGGATCACCGAATATTACATTTATCTTGGCAATCGACTCTTTCGAACGCAACCGCAAATGACAGATCCGATCACAATCTACAAATTGCCAAGGAAAGGCGGCTTCATGTTCAACGTACCTATCAAGAAACTTCATATCTATTCCTTCAACATGCCACTCATCGTACCGCCGCGAATCAGCTTCTTCTGCATAACGATATAGATTATTAACACCGGAACAACAGCAATCAACGAAGCGGCGAAAATCAAGCCCCAGTCATTGCGGTGTTGACCTTGAAACAGACGAAGGGCTATGGGGAGGGTGCGTTTATCGGGCGTTTTGATCATTGTCAGTGCGATCAGAAATTCATCCCACACGTTGGAAAATGCCAAAATCGCAAATGTTCCTAATGCAGGCCGCGATAATGGCAAAATGATCCTCGTGTAAATATGCCACCGATTTCCACCGTCGATCATAACGGCTTCTTCAAGTTCTTTCGGCAAATTAAGAAAAAAGTTCCTCAGAAAAAAAGTATTACTCGGAACACCGATGCCGATATAAATCAACAAAAGACCCACATACGTATCCACAAGATGAAGATTCCGCATCATCAAAAACTGTGGAATCAGATTGGTCGTCGTCGGCACCATCATGCTAAACAGATAAAGATAAAATAAGACATCGCGACCCGGAAATGTCATGCGGCTGAAAGCATAGGCTCCTGCCGAAGATACAAACAGAATCAGAACAGTGGCAACCGCCGAGACCATTAAGCTGTTCAGAAAATATCGACTAAAGTGATTTGCCTTCCATGCATCGAGAAAATTGTCGAAATACAATTCCTCCGGAAACAAAATAGGAGGATAAGGCATCGAGTATGCCTTGGGTGTCATGGCTGTCGCCAACATGTAGAGAAACGGAACAAGCGCCATAATCGCAAAACCGATTAAAGGGATATAGCAAATTAAACGTCCCATAGATTTTTTCTTTATCATGATTCAGTATCCTAATTCTTCTGATCGCGACTCACTCGTCTTTGCACGAGCGTCAACACAAAGACAATCAAGCCGATCACAACGGCTTGTGCTGCCGCATAGCCGAAATCGTACACGGAAAAGGCTGAATTATACATGTAATTGATCAACTGATTGGTGGTTCCCAACGGTGCTCCCTCCGTGATCATCATGACGTGGATATAAGCACCGAAGCCGCCTATGGTCAGCACGACAAGAAGATAATTGGTTGTATTCTTGACCATAGGAATCGTTATGGAGAAAAATCGGCGAATCGGGCCGGCACCGTCAATCTCGGACGCCTCGTAGACGCTCGACGGTATATTTTGAAGCGCTGCCAGGTAAATGACCATAACCCAACCGACGCCTTTCCATATGCCAAACAGCCATAACACAATATTCGCTGTCCACTCGTTTTGTAACCATGCTACCGGTTTATCTAACACACCTAATTGCATCAGTGTATAGTTCACAAATCCTGCTTTCCCGGACATGAAAAGATATTTGAAGATCAGCGAGACTACGACCCACGACGTAATGACCGGCAAATAACATATGATTCGAAACAACGTCTTGCCTTTGTTAATGGCATTGATAAGACATGCCAGAACAAGGCCGAAAAACATCTGTCCGGGAACGGTTATTAAGGTGTACATCAGCGTGTTGCGAAAGGCAATATGGTACTTAGGATCTTGAAAACAACGCGCATAGTTCTCAAACCCAACAACCTGAACCGTTTGATTGTTGATGACATCGTATTCGGTAAAGCTGATATACACATTGCGAAAGAGAGGATACAACACAAAAACCGACATCAAAAGCAACCCTCCGACGATGAAGGGAAAAGCGTGAATCCACTGGACAAAACCAACGCGAATCCTACTGCCTAATGACTTGCGAAGCATTTATTCTCTCCTGATGTCGAGTTTTGCCGGACACCTCATTTCGAAGCGTCCGGCAAAAACAGTGTTATCTAGAACTATACCGAAACAGACCGGCGCCCTGAGCGTCTTTGACTGATGTCTTATTGCAACACACGCTACAGCCGGACTGCGTCAGACAGCATACCTAGACATCCATGGCCGATGTGTGTTTCCAACAAGCGTCACGGCAGGGCAACACCGCTCGACATGCCTCAGCGTCTCTGACTGATGTGTCTTTGCAATACACGCTGCAACAGGACTACATCGTCGAATCATATTCAATCTTGATTGGGACGATAGTTTTGCAATACACGCTGCAGCAGAACTACATCGACCAACAAACCTAGGGCGACCATGTAACCAACGTAGCAGCGATTACGTGGACGCTTGTTCTTTATTCGCCTAAAAGTACATCAATATCGGCGGCCGCCTTATCAAGCGCTTCCTTCGCGGACATCTGTTCGCGCAATACGCTTTCAAAAGCCGTATTCAAAACGTTTTCAATAAGCGGCCAGTTGGCGCTCGGAATTCTTGCTTCTGCATTTTGAAGCTGTTTCATATAAACCTCGACATAAGGTGTTTCGCTGGTATCCACCTTTGCCATGGCAGATTCGGTAACAGGAATCATGCCTGCTTTAGACATTTCAAGCTGCTGCTCATCTTTAAGCATAAATTGGACAAATGTCCATGCGGCCTCTTTCTTAGAACTCGTTTTCGTAATGACGATGTCCTCGCCGCCGACGATAGAAATACTTTTGCCGTTGACAGACGGAATCAGCGCTGCAACGTACTTATCAAGGGCATCCCCTCCTCCGCTAAAGAACCAAGGACCTTCAACAATCATGGCGTAGTTTCCGGCTTCAATGCCTCCCCAACCGTCCGGTTGCTCACCCATAATGGCAGGGCCGATCGTATCTTCTTTATACCACTCAACGATCGTCTCGAGCGCGTGGATGGTCGCTTCGCTGTTCAAATAACCTGTAGCTTTCTCATAGTTTTCGTCTGTAACAGATCCTCCTAATGTCCAGATGAAGGGCAGCATGGCCCAGTTATAGGAGCCGGAAACAGCAAACAGCCATTTTTCCGATGCCGGGTCTGTCTTATCTTTTTCCGCAAGAAAAGCTTCCAGCGTTTCTGGAGGCGAGTCAAAACCATATTCTTTCATGACTTCTTTATTGAAGACAGCGACGGTCGTATTAGCATTGAGCGGGAGACCGTAATGATCGCCCTGATACAGCGTCGTGTTCATCGAACCGGGAACAATCTGCGACGCCAGTTCCTCGAAACCTTCGTAATCGTCCAGCTTCTCAAGAACACCAAGTTTTGCCATTTGGGAAACCCACGTCAAATCCATTCGCATCACATCCGGACCCGCATTGCCGCTCACTGCGGTCACCAGCTGTTCGTTCATTCCTTCATACGGCATCCGTATGGCGTTGACCTTGATTTCAGGGTGCGCATCGTGGAAGGCTTTCAGGACAACATCGTTGAAGATCGCTTCTTCACCTTCACTGTATGAATGCCAGAAGATGATTTCTTCTTGGGTAGGAGGTTGGGATGTCTCTACGCTTGGAAGCTTGTCGCTTTGATTCGAAACCTTGTCACTTTGATCAGGATCCTTCGTTTGCTGATTTTTGCATGACACGGCCGTCAACAACATGATTAGACAGAGAGCCATCGTCAGCATTTTCAATACTTTTTTCATTATTTCTTCTCCTCTTACATCATTTTTGAAGCAGAAAATGATCCTTAATTTCCGCTTCGCACGGATGTCCCCGTTCCAGTGCATCCGTGGACTAAAGTTAATAAAGAACTTTGGATTAAAACAGCTTTAACCCGTTCCCGTGCATCCGTGGACTAAAGAATCGCGGATATTCTTTATCAGACGATTGCGTTCTACTCTCCCGCGCAGGATCATGTTAACGTCGACAGTAACGATCACATTATCCGCAATTATTCTCCCGCAAAGGAGCGTATACCTTCCTGTTCTTTCCATCGACAGATTTCCGATTTCTCTTATCCGTCTAAGGAATGGATCTCCTCCTGCTTTCTTTCCATCGACGGAGTCCAGGTTTTCCTTCTCCCTCAAAGGAATCTGCCTAAACTGCATTTTTGATGTATCACTTAAGGTAAATACATCTTTGATCAATTTCTCTTCGGTCATCACTTGAACTGCAATTGGTATCGGTTACAATTTGAAGTACACATTCTGCTAACTAAAATTCATCGTCACTTATCAGGATGTTCTATGGAGTAAGTCGCTGCAGCTTTACTGTTTTTCTCTCTATAATACGTACAGGCAACAACGTTTGCTGATCGCAGGTTTTTTCTTCAAATTGCTCAAGTAAAAGTCTTCCACTTTCCATACCAAGACGCATTACATCAATATCAATGACCGTAATGTCCAATGCCTCTGAGAGCGTGTTGTTATCGAAGGCAATGATCTGCGTGTCCATAGGAACACGGATGCCCTCACTCTCCATGAAGCGCATCAGATAAAACGCGATGGTACTGTCTGACACAACGTAACCTTCACATAATCTATCTCGATGCTCTATCAAATAGGATGCGATCTCCTCACGAGAGGATAATTGGTCAATAACAAATTGATTTTCTAGCGAAAGGCCCACATCGTTTAACGCCTGCTTATAACCGGCAAAGCGTTCGGCCACGAATTTCTTATCAAAACTGTTTGTCAAGAATCCTACGTCTTTAATTCCTGTAGCAAGAAGCCGTTCTGTAGCACGATACCCTGCCGCACAATTGTCCACGTCAACCCAAACAACGTCATCCGTCATTCGTCCGGTTACCACATAAGGCAGTCCGGATTCATCCAGCAATGTCCTAATCGTTTCGGTTACAAGTTCACTTAAAATAATTAATCCGTCGATTCTCCCTTCTTTAATGATTTCTTCGAGGCGCGTGACGGCATTTTCTCCCTTCCCAATATGAGCAATCAACAAAAAATAATCTTGACTTGACAACTCACGCTCAAGACCATACTGAATACGAAGAAAAAAATCATTACCATACGTTTCCGCATTATTGAAATCAACCGCCAGAGCGACAGTATTCGTTTTACCTTTTTGCAAACCTCTTGCGATCATGCTTGGCATATAGGCCAACTCACGAATCGCTTTTTCAACTTTTTTAATGGAACGATCCGCAATCAAAGGACTTTTATTCAAATATCGTGACACTGTTGCAACCGATACACCGGCATATTCGGCAACATCACGAATGGTGGGCTTCATGCTGTTTTACTCCCACAATCAGTAGTTGAGATCCGTATTGCGATCAATTGGAAACGGTTACAATTATTGTATTCAAAGCTTACATGTTAAAAGTAACAATGTCAACTCAAAAATAATCTCGTTTTTCTCTTTTTTGCGATTTTTTTCGATCTAATCAAGTCCGTTAGAGTAACGAATGTGACCAATGCCTGAGATTACTCTACGCACATAAAAACCCCTGACTACATCTGTTATAGGTTTCATTCGATCCATCAAAAAAGCTCTTGTGTTCGTCACTTCACTCATGCCGGGAGACATACCTCTAAGATCAGATTTGCTTGCAATTATCGTTGCGCTTAGATGATGTCATGTCATGTACAGTTTTTTAGATATACATTTAAAACACTCGAAAGTCACATTGGGACTACCCGTTGTCTCTATTTAGGATTGTTTCTCGGTATCCCTAGTTTATTTCATGATGCTCCGGCATGATGACGAAGGACGTAGCTATTTCAATTCAATTATTCGTATTCTTTCAAGTCATTTATTTCCAATGAATAAACGACTTTCCCATACATCTCCTTCAACTCAAGTCGAAAAGGCGCATCGATGTCATCAAAAGGAACGGCGTCCTGCGCTCCCACAACCTTTTCTCCAGAATTCACTTTCGAATAGCCGATGTCGTAATTAACGTCGTCGGATAACACGAACCCTCCTTCAAACTCAACATCATTCTGGAATCCGCTCAAGACATAGCATAACAACGGCGTCAGCGCATCTTTACCTGTATTAGCCCAATCATACGTAACCCTGAGGGATTGCTTATCGTCCTTAGTAGCGACAATTTTCAATTCAGTGATAGTAAATTCAAAGCCGTCAAATTTAATTGGTTTACCTATGACGATCGTTGTATCGCTCGCGTCTTCGGACGGCGCGGGTGATGCTTCCGTTTGTTGGTTTACGTCCGGTTTCTTAGATTCCTTTGTTGGTCCCCCGCATGCTGAAACAAGAATCAGGGACAGCAGCAACAAACCTATGACGATGATCTTCTTCATGCTTCACTCCTTTTCTTCCAACTGTGATTGGCATATCATCTGATTTTAATCATTGCTGTAGAAAGCTCAACACTGATGCCTCGTAGCTCAGGGCGGTTATCGTGCTTTCTTATGTAAGCACGAAGCTCTATTTATGATTCTACGTCAATATCCATGATGTTGACTAGATCATCTTTTTCATATTCTGGGAAAAACGAAAAAAGCCGCCGGCATGTTGGTGTCAGCGGCTTTGTATTGATAGGATTTGCAAGTGGTGGGATTTAACGGACTTGAACCGATGACCTCTTGCGTGTGAAGCAAGCGCTCTCCCTGCTGAGCTAAAATCCCATTTGGTGACCCGAACGGGAATCGAACCCGTGATTCCGCCGTGAAAGGGCGGTGTCTTGACCGCTTGACCATCGGGCCACTGCAAAAAAATGGTGGCGGCAACAGGATTTGAACCTGTGACACTTCGGGTATGAACCGAATGCTCTGGCCAGCTGAGCTATACCGCCACGCGCATAAGCGCTCACTGATCATACCAGCGTCCTTCTCACTTTGTCAAATGAATTTCACAATAGCCGCAACGAGGCTGACACAATGCGAATCGATGCCATTTTGTCAAATGAAATTCGAAATAGCTGCGACAAGCACGATGGCACCGAGCAAAATACGATAATACGCAAAAACTCGAAAATCGTTCCGGCGGATGTAGCGCATCAGGAAGCGAATAATCAAGATCGAAACAAGATACGCGACCGCCATGCCTACCGCGACACAGATCCATTGAATGCCGGTAAACGAACCGCTGCGTGTCACAAATTTCAAAAGACTCGCGCCCGCCATTACGGGAACGGCAAGATAAAAGGTGAATTCTGCGGCAGCCGACCGGCTCATTCCCATCATAAGACCGCCCAGAATGGTCGCGCCGGAACGCGATGTGCCGGGGAAAACGGCAGCAATGACCTGAAAAATACCAACACCGACAACCTCTTTCCAGCCCATCTGTCCCATCGAAGTAACGCGAGGCGGTTCTCCTTTTTTTGCCAGATGACGCTCGATCACTAAAAAAGCAATTCCGACAACCACCAGCATAATCGCGACCGTCCACGGATTGTAAAAAAGCGCTTCAATCTTGTCATCAAAAAGAAGACCGATAATGGCAGCCGGAATACAAGCGACTAAAATCTGCCCCCAAAGCTTGAGAATTCTGCGATCGACCGCCCATGAACTGCGTCCTATTTGAAAAGGAATTAAGGCGTTGCCGGCAGGATCGGGAGCCGCCAAGCGTCGCCGCGGAAAAGGCCACAGCTCCCGCCAAAATGTCACAACAACCGCCATAATCGCGCCGAACTGAATGACGACAAGAAAAAACGAGAAAAATGCGGCTCTTTGCTCGGGGGAATCGCCCGACGTCAAAGGAATGAGTCGCTCTAACAAAATCAAATGCCCTGTGCTGCTGATCGGAAGCCACTCTGTCACACCTTCAATGATGCCGTATATGACACTTTTTAATACATCAAGCCATTCCATGTTTGCCCTTTTCTAAATATCTTTTTTCCGATCGCAAGCCATCAATCGAGGAATTGCCGAATTACCACGACACCGCCCGCGAGCAGGGTGAATGCATCGCGGTAAGACGAGCGCATACCGCTGCTGATCGTGCAACGCTCGCAAGCCATCAATCGAGGTGTTGTCGAATTACCACGACGCCGCCCGGGAGCAGGGTGAATGCCTCGCGGTAAGACGAGCGCATACCGCTGCTGATCGGGTAACCGCGGTAATCATACAAGTCAAAGAAGACATCCGTTTCAACGTCAAGTCCCTCTATCGAGATAACAGAGGTGGACTTCCCCAAGTTGGCGACGATCACGGTTACTTCCTCCCGAGAGCGGAAAACTTCGTAAATCGTTGTTTCTTCAACCGTCAACCCTTCTTCGCTGACGCTCCCGCTTTTTCGGATGACCGTCGGCGTCGCGAGGCGTTCCATACCGAACAGACCGCCGGTCACTTCAAGAGCTCGCACGTTCATTGCCTGACCGCTGAGCGCCTCCGGCAAAGAGAAATCAACATTCATCATCGAAAGCGCTGTATGATCGCCAAGGTCGCCGAGCATGACTCCAATCGCATCGGCAAGGCGCGAGGCTGTTTCCCATCCGTTCACATCGAATGACCGCATCAGTTCAGAATAAATGTGATGATCGCCCGTCCGCCAGCGCGGCATCGCGTTCACCCATTCCTCAAGAACGACATTATATTCTTCCGTGTTCGCGAAAGGCGTCCGGTTAATAAAGTCCCCCGCATGGTAATCCGTTGACGTATGCGAACGTCCATCCTCATAACGCATCCCGTCAATGAAAAACACACGATTTCGTATCGCGTGAAATTCCGGCGATGACGACAATCGATCGATCACCCAGCGCACTTTGTTCGAACGCGTCACATCGTTTTGCAACACATTTTCCCGATCGACGATCTCGATATACATCACATCAAATCGGTCACTCCACTTACCGATGGCTCCATCTCGTGACCGCAAACGCCCATAGGGAGTAAGCGGCGAACCTGCGATGTACTCCATCAAGTGCGCAAGTTCAACCTCTGTGGCATGCATATCGACGACAAGCCACGGCTGAGCGCCCAAGAGGTCGGCTAACTGCATCACACAGCCCAAATTATGGAATCTTTTTTCGCGTATGCCGGACGTGCTGCCTTCAGGCAAGCACCACGACTCCGAGAGATAACCGGCTCGGCCGATGGGCACACAGTCAAAACGCAGTACATCCGCCAAAGGCAACGTTTCATTTTCGGCCACAAGAGAAGAAAGCGCACCGCGGGCATCTTCACTGCGCCCAAACCAAACGTTGTCCAGTTTATAGCTGCCGCTGCCTGTAAAGCCGAAATTGATCCACAGTTCATCCTCCGGATGAAGCTTTTTCGTAAAAGCAAAGGTCTCCCTCTGATGCCTCCAGCCTCCCGCCGGCACCGTAAACACTTTGCCCTCGTTAACCAGCGGCCCTGAAAACCAGACCTCAAGCTCGCCATCCGCGTCATCGGATCGCGACACATCAAATTCCAAACGGAAGAGCGGCAAGACATTTCCCACAACCAATCGAGAAAGATCAATCCTCTGTGAAAGACGCGCTGAAAGATAAGAACGATTAGGATTATTGACCGGCGCCTGAAACACCGTTTGTCGAGCAATCGAGAAAAGGCGCTCATGGCGCATAAACGCCGACGATGCATCTCGCTTCTCGGTCGCCACAGTGCCGTCACCGTCTTGTGATCCGCGCTCATTCTCCTCCGTCGGAGCGGTGTATTCTTTGAACGTTATTTCCAGAGAACCGACCGAATCATAGCCTGTGCGGCCGACATCGGCATCCTCTGACGATGCCACCTCCGCGCCTCCTGAAATGCTCCATTCTCCGGCGCGCAGATCGCCCTCGCGAGCTGCCAAATCTTGGTTTTCCACATCCATGCGGTATCCTGTGGCAAGCGACAATGCGATAAGGTCATCCGCCTGCACCTCGCCCACCGGCAAGGCCGGCTCAAATGTGAATCGCGACGTCAACTCCGTCCGCGAAAGCGCGCCGCCGGGATGGACAAGATAGATATCACCCGACGGCATCAACGACATTCGGCTGATCGGCTGATCCGAGAAAAGGGCATAGGGCTGCCATGTCTCCCCTTGGTCTTTCGAAAAAAGAGTATCACCAGACTCCGTCAACACGACAATTTTCTCCGACGTCACAGAAAGAACACCTGAAAGATTAGGCAGTGTCCTCTTTCGCAGGGGAATATCCGCATCCGGATCATACGGTGTTATGCGGCGAAGTGCGCGCGGCAGGCTGTCAGGTCCTTCAGCACCCAAGAATTCAAAAAGACCGTTCGCGCGCCGGATAGCCATCTGACCGGCCGCACCCGTAAAGAAAGCAAGATTGCCGGACGCATCTCCCGCCAACCAAGCGTTCTCTGAAGCCAATTCCGTTTCTTCCGTCCATTCGACACCGTTCATTGAAAAATAAACGTGTCCCTGATCGCCAAGCGCGTAAATGATGTCGTCTTCTGTCACAACGAAAGCAGTCACCGCGTCATCTTTAATCGGCGTGGCAAGCGGACTCATGTCCTGAAGGCGCCCGAACATCAGCTCGCCCGGACCGCCCGACGCAAGGAAAAATCCGTTCGCTTCATTAGGGATAGGAACGTACGCGATCGCTTTAACAGCGGTCGACATTTCAAGAGGAAGCAACTGCCAGAATACACCGTCACGAGACGAAAAGAGGCGTCCCGACGCGTCGCCTGTCATAAGCCCGTCTGGACCGGCCGCGATGGCTGTCAGATCACTTAAGAAATCAAACGACATCGCCGTCGCGTCGCCGCCTGAAGGAATCTTAAGCAAGGTGCTGTGCGGACCGCACGCGTACGTATGACCCTCCCATTCGGCAAAACCGGTAAGGGCAATGCCGGCCAGTTCCTCCGGGATCAAAACGGGTGTCTTATCCATGATACGGCCAGCTTCATAGTTTGTAATCACCGCGTCATGAAGCTCATCCATGGAACTAAGCGTCTCCCGATAGATCGCGATAGAGGCGCCGACAAAGTGATTTTCCGTCAGCGAAATATCAGTGCGCGTCTCCGACACCTTAATGTCAAAAGCGTTGGCGGTGCCGCTGTGCACCGCGTAATGCGCTTGGAATAATTGGGGTGAAAAGGAACCGTTTGAGATCAGATTGTTGTCAGGAAGTCCCGTAAGATTTATGCCCGTTCCTAACACGGCATTGCGCCCGATCGATTGATCGCTAAGTTGCAGCACCATGGCATTGCGTCGCGACGTCAGCCGATCTGTCGAGCGCGACACGATCGCCACCGTCACTGCAAGAATAACCGCCATGACAATCGCCGTGACGATCAGGACTCTTCGGCGAAGGCTACCCGAAAGATGCCGAAAGAAACGGGACATAGCTTACCATCCCTTCGCTGCGGGAGACGCCGTGTCCTGTTGCGACGCGTGTTTTTTCTTTTGAATCCGTCTTAAGAAGAAAAGCGATGTGATGCCGGGCAGAATAAAACCGATCATGACGTAAAGAATGATCTGATCCACCGTCTCGCCCGCTTGAATAAGCTGCGACCAATACCCTGAACCGATAAAATTGAACACCATGTGCATGAGCGCTGGAATTGCCATCTGCTCCGTCAGTTCATACGTGATCGAAATCGTAAGTCCCGCGATCAGCACATACGAGCTCTGGATAACGTCTAAATGGAAGATCGCGAAAAGGAGTGCTGTCACAATGACCGCCACCGTCGATCCGAACGCGCGCCGCATCTCGCCTTGCACAATACCGCGAAAGAGCAGTTCCTCCCCGATCGGCACGAGAACCGCGATGACAAGTATCCTGAACAACAAGGGTGAGGTAGAAATTGAGAATGATGAGACAGCATCCAAGTAGGACTGGAACTTTTCGAAAAGCCACGGCCACGATTGACTAATTTCCTGTATGCCGATCATCCACAGTTGCGTCAGCCCCATCGCCGCGAAGACGACGGCGAGAGAAAGCAACACCTGAGTGCCGCTAACGCGCTCTGTCAGCAGAATCGATGAACTGCGTTTCTTTCTAAGATATAGATAAATAAAGTAGACAGGAATCACGATGAGCATCGAGTAAAAGGACGCGTAGTTCGATGCGTCGGATTTGGCGATCATTTTCGTGATCGCGTCCCGCGATCGCAAATTACGCATTAAGTCGCCGTAATTCACGCCCTCCTGCATAGCGTACTCGCGCATGTATGAAGTGAAATGCAAAACAGCCGTCACTGAAAGAACGGCGTAGTGAAAGATCATGAACACCAACGGTGCAAGGAATGTCACGACACTCACGCGACGTTTCCCCGTAGGTTTCATGTGCGGCGGCCACTGATCACGACTCACACCAGTCGAATGTGAATAAGGGCTGCCATAAGATATATCACCGGAAGCGCCTCCTGAGGGAGGCGCCGGATCATTGAAGCAACGATGTGGCATAGCGTTTGTAGAAGAAATCGAAAACGCGATTCAATTCTTTTCTGCTTTTAATGGAAGAAAACAATTGTTCACCGCTTTCGTTTTTCCATGTGCGCATCATGACGATCTCAGGCTTCTGGCTCAATCTTAAACCCGGCTGGTAATTGTACATCACAGAATACGCCTGTCCATCGAGGACAAACGAATCCAGAAAAGAGACGTAATATTCCCGGCCGCTTCGCTCGTCCATCAGCACAGCCAACACGCTGTCATCCGAACGGGCATTATCACGATCTAGGCTCCCGGGCCCGGGTTTAGTCTTCGACCTCATCCTCAAAAAGATCCTCGTCATCGTAGTCATCGAGAAGATCGTTATACGCATCAAAGACGCGATCGTCTTCTTCGTCGTCGAGCGCGGTCAAGATCTCTTCACCGTCGTCCGACGTAGTCACTTTCATAAAAAACAAGCTCATTTCATCTTCGTCAGCATCTTCATCCGGATCAATGAGCACAACATATTCTTGATCATCCAACATGAAAGAATCGGCCATGATAAAGGCGTATTCCTCGCCCGTCTCCGTGTCGGTCAAAACGACGACATCATCTTCGCCATCGAGCGTATCGTCCATTTCCGCATCGGGATCGACCACATACTCTTTGTCGTCACAGCCGCTACAATGTCCGCAGGAATCGTCATTCATGTAAAAAGTTCTAAAAAATGTCATGTTAGGTGTCCTCCTAAGGTGTTTAATGCCGTTCGCAACAGCAACATAGCCGATTCGCGCTCCTTTCAAAAAAAGTACACTCTGAAACAGAGCGACTTCACACATGAAAGACCGCAACCCGGTGTTACCTCATGATACTATAATTGTCTTTAAAAAGATAACGAACAGAGCGAAATTGCTTTTATCAAACATTTATCCATCTGTCACGGCTCATCACGCTTCATCTCTCCAAAAAGCGCAATCATCGCTTCTCATTCGTTTTGACGCGTAAATCCATTTTCAATTTTTTCAAAGAAGAATAAAGGAGACGATTTTCGAAACATGAGAAGGGGATCGCGCGACGCTTGCGCCGACTTCTTTAGCGATTCTGTCTAAAAACTATGGTTTGCGCCCGATATCGAGCCAGTCTTGGAGGAGGATTTCCGCGGCGATGCGATCGACCAGCGCCTTATCTCTCGGCTTTTGATCGCGCTTTCGATCTCGATCAGCGCGCATAGGACGGTTACGACGACCGCCTCCTGATGTCTCTCGAATAACGCGGGATGCCAATATGGACGTATACCGCTCATCAAAGAGCTCCACATGACACCCGGTGCTTTCTCGTACCGCGTCAGCGAACTTTTCTACCTGCGTTTCCATTTCGGAAAATTGGCCGTCTGTGCGTATAGGACAGCCGATAATGACCGTGTCCGCGTCCTGTTCTTCGCAGAGTCGCGCGATTTCAGCCGCGGCGTCTTCCAAAGAATCGCTCTTACGCTCAATTGTCGTTAGGCGACGCGCCAAGATACGCAACGGGTCACTCACCGCGACACCGATACGCCGTTCGCCGTAATCAAGCCCAATAACGCGTTTCACGGGGTACAAAAAATTCGAAGCACTCGACGCGTGCTTTACATATCTTTAAGTCGGTTCACGTAATCGCGGAGGATTACCTCCAGCAATTCATCGCGTTCCATGCGACGGATGATGCCGCGTGCCCCATTGTAGCTCGTGATGTATGTAGGATCTCCGGAAAGAAAATAGCCGACGAGCTGATTGATCGGATCGTAACCTTTCTGTTCCAAGGCAGCCATCACTTCCGTCATAATCTGATTCGCGTAGATCTTTTTTTCTGTTCCAATCTCGAACCGGTTCGTGTTTTCGTTAACCATGAGCACCTCCTGCCTCATTTTACCACGATTGCGCGTGCGTCTTTGCCTTCGGCGCCCACGATACGCATGCGAACAATATCTCCTGGAAGGTTGCCGCAAGGATTGCCTTGTCGATTTCTCACACCGGTTTGTCGATCCGGGATATATTGGCTGCGCACATAGATATATTCCGGCGTATAACCACAAAGTCTGCCTTCGCTGTCGACGTTCTCAACGAGCACATCGCGCTCCCTTCCGACACGCGCCATGATCGCTTCACGCGCCAAGCGCGACGCGAGTGCGCGAAGCCTTTCGGCGCGATCTTTCACAACATCGCGCGCCACCTGACAACGCCATTTGTCCGCCGGTGTCCCCTGTCTTCTCGAATAAGGAAAAACGTGCATGCGCAAAAACCGCACTTTTTCACAAAGTTTTACTGTCTCTTGAAAGTCTTCTTCTGTCTCCCCCGGAAATCCGACCATGATGTCGGCCGTGATTCCGGCATCCGGAAACGCATCGTAAAGCCTTTGACATACGTCGACGTAGTCCTGCTGTGTGCTTATGCGACCCATCTTCCGAAGAATTTTGTCAGACCCGCTCTGAAGCGACAGATGAAAGTGGGGACAAAGTTTATTATAAAGTGCAAGCTGCTTCATCATCTCCGGCGTCAAGATCACAGGATCAAGCGAGCCGAGACGAATCCGTTCTAAGCCGTCGACGCGTTCGAGCGCGTCAAGCACTTCGGTGAGGCATGTTCCTTTCGCAACATTCGATGAAACGGCACTCAACGCTCCTCTTCCTTCGAAAGGCTTCATGCGTTTAGTCCGCTTTTCTATCAGATCGTCATCATGCGCTATGAACGCCTCGCGATCTTTCGCAAGGTCGACGCTTCCTATCCCGTAAAGATTGATGTTTGTACCCGTCAGATTGATTTCGCGATAGCCGCGGTTGACAAGCTCCCTTGCTTCCTGAACGATTTCCTCAAGCCCTCTGCTCCGAGCGGGACCGCGAGCCGGAGCGATGGCACAATACGTGCAACGATGATCGCATCCATCCTGAATTTTTAAGAAAGCGCGCACACCTTTCGGCACTGCTACCGCGCCCAACTCTTCGTAGACATCAAAGTCTACGGTTGCTTTCGGTTGAACGATTCTGTGCCGATCGACTGCCTGATTCAAACATTGCGTTCCGCGTATTGCTCGGTTCTCTCTTTTCTCTAACAACGCTTGAAGCAAAAGCCATGGAAGAGACGACCGGCCTGTCGTTCCGATCATCACATCAGCCCATGCCGACAAATCAGAACGTTCCGCATAACAGCCGCACGCGACAAGAAGCGCGTCGGGATGCTCGCGGCGCCAACGTCGGAGAAGCTGTCTGCCCTTTCGTTCGGCCTCCGCTGTCACTGTACACGTGTTCAGGACATAAGCATCCGCGTCTTCATCCGGCTCGACAATCTCAAAAGACATCGTCCGAAGGGACTCCGCAAGGGCGTCCATCTCGTATTGATTCGTCTTACAACCAAGCGCGAGAAGTGCGACTCGATCGCGGTGCGTTTTATTCAATAAATGGCCGCCTTTCTCATCGCCTATTGTATTTTTTAATCCAAACGGTTCCTTTATCTATGGTAAATCAGTAGAAAAATGTATCATACCTCAGAAAACGGCGTAATTAAAGACACGCCTCAGCAAACTCTTCATCATGCGATGGCGCATTTAAAACTTTTTAACATCCTTTTGAGATTCAATGAGAGCGATAATCTCGTCTGTCGAGGCGCCTCCTTGCGCCGCTGCAGCGGCGACAATAGCACTTTCGACAAAAGGAGCGTCCACCATAATGTGCGTCGGATTAGGATTCAACTCCAACGCCATTTCCGTGCTCAACACGGCGCTGCCAAGATCCATAAAAATCAGGACACCCTGACCCTGATCCGCCGCCTCAATGGCCATCGCGATGCGCTCCATATCGGTGCCGGCACTGCCATCTTCCAATCCGCCCGCTCCCTCCATGGGAACATCCGGCCCGACGAGCCGCGCGAGAGCAATGACGCCTTCTGACAACTCGCGTATATGGGACACAAAAACAAGCCCAACCATACTATCCTCCTGCTTCCTTATCTAATAGCTCAAAAGATTTCCTGCTGCGCGAAGCATTCCTAGCATTTATATTTTTATTGCCTTTTTGGTGAAGACTTTTTGCTTCGCGCAAAACAGCACGCAGAATGTTCGCGTTCGATTAACGTGACGGCAACGCCGAGACAGCGGCTGTACTAGGTATGCGTTTTGATCGCGTTGAGCAGTAGACACGATGATGCGGCGCCGGGATCCATATGCCCGATACTCCGCTCGCCGACATAGCTGGCGCGTCCTTTCGTGGCGATGATCGTCTTCGTGTATTCGGCGCCATCTTCTGCCGCTTTGATCATCGCGTCCAGCGCGTCATCTCCCGTAAAACCCTTCGCAAGCGCTTGATCCAGCGCTTCTTTTGCCGGAATCAGCGCGTCGAGCATCGTCTTTTCGCCTCGAACCGCTTTTCCTCGAAGCTGGATACCTTCGATGGCGCGCTCCAACATAGGTGAAAGATCGTCGAGAGAAACGGTCTCTTTTCCTTTAACCGCTTCGCTTGCTTTCATAAATGCCGTGCCGTAGAGCGGCCCCGCCGCCCCGCCGACCTTAAACGCAAGTGTCATGCCCACCGTCCGCAACAAATCCGCGGGCGTGTTGATCGAGCTTCCTTCCAACTTCTTCATGACCTCACGAAAACCGCGATCCATGTTGATGCCGTGATCGCCGTCTCCGATTGCGCGGTCTAAATCAGATAGGTACTCGCGATTTTCTGCGATATTCTCCTGCATTTGGCAGATGACGCTCATTAATGTATCAAAATCCATCGTAAATTCCTCGTATCACCATGAGACCGAGGCGGTCTGGCATCATGCCGACGGTCTCGGTCATCTTTCTAATGTATTTCCCCTATTGCCCCCAAGTGTTAAGTGAAGGCGGGTTCTTAAAATGTCGAGGCGGTCAAGCGTCACGCCGACCGCCTCTGTTACCTTTCAGAGATAAGAACCCTATAACGGTGAGAGTCGGTGCAGCCACGTTAGTGTTAAGTAGCGCCCTCTTCACGTTGTCATTTATAAAGTGTTACCCGATGACGGTGAGCGCCGGCGTTTCAGCTCTCGCGTTGAGCAGCGCCTTCATCTCATCGTCTAGCTTGAGCAGGCTGAGCGAGAAACCTGCCATTTCGATCGACGTCATGTAGTTTCCGACAAACGTCTTCGCAATTCTGATGTCCTTCTCGGCAAGTACATCGGCCACATGGTTGTTGATGATTAGAAGCTCCATCAACGGCGTGCCGCCGGAGCCGTTGACCATAACGGCAACCTCGCTGCCTTCATACGGCAGATCTGCCAGAATTTTCTCAAGAAGATGATCGACGATTTCGTTGACAGGGCGAATTTTCTCGCGGTGTGTGCCCGGCTCGCCGTGAATGCCGATACCGACTTCCATCTCGTCTTCCGCCAGTTCAAATCCCGGTTTCCCGTTTGCGGGAACAATACACGGTTCGATCGCAACACCCATGGAACGAACATTGTCGCAGACCCGTTGAGCGACACAGCGTACCTCTTCCAGATCAGCGCCTTGCTCCGCCTTAGCTCCGGCAATCTTGTGAACAAAAATGGTGCCGGCGATGCCGCGGCGTCCGACCGTCCACGTGCTGTCCTCGACGGCGACGTCGTCCGCAACAACGACCTGCGCCATCTTGACGCCTTCACCTTCGGCCATTTCGCGCGCCATCTCAAAATTCATGACGTCGCCCGTGTAGTTTTTAATGACCAGCAGTACGCCTTCGTCCGTTTTAACTTCTTCTATGGCCTCATAGACCGCGTCCGGCGTCGGCGATGTATACACCGCTCCCGGAACCGCCGCATCCAGCATGCCCTCTCCGACAAAGCCGGCATGAGCAGGCTCATGTCTGCTTCCGCCGCCGCTTACCAGGGCGACCTTGCCTTCTTTTTTCTTAGCCCGTACGATGACATGACTATCCTCAAGTTTCCTAAGATACTGCGGATAAGCCTTGACTAAGCCCTGTACCATCTCTTCTTCTACGTTTTCGACGCTGTTAATGAACTTTTTCATAAAAATACCTCCGATTTTTTCAAAAACGCATTCAGCTTGAACACGCAGATCACCAAATATAGACTCGCGCGCACGACCGGCAATATCTTGTCATCACGCTTAAAACAACAATTATTTGTCTTTTCGTACCTATCGGTTTTCAGCAAATAGGTTCAACAAAAAACTCTCGACCGTCGCGGATTTAAAAATTCGCTATTTATTTGTTTGTTATATAATAAGACATGAAAAGTTTTGCCGCAACTTATAAATTTGTTTAAAATGCATAAAAACATAGTAACAGATCTATTTATGCAATCGCGAACGGGAGACCCGGCGCAACCAATCGCATCAACAGAATAAGGAGATCAGTCATGATAAGTGAAAAGGTAACTGTCCGCAATAAAAGCGGGCTTCATATGAGACCCGCCGCTGTTCTTTCACAACTTTGCGCACAGCTCAAATCGGACATCCTGTTGGTTTGCGGCGATAAGGAAATAAATCCGAAAAGTATTCTCAAACTGATGGGCTGCGGCATTCGCGCCGGCGACGTGGTAGAAGTCCGTTGTGATGGCGAAACAGAAGATGAAGACCTCCGCGCCGTCGTGGAAGCCATTGAAAGCGGACTCGGCGACGAAATCGTCGAAGTCTAACCGCCGGCAAGATACGCCTCGACTTCTTCGACATCGTTCATCGCGAGCACTCTTGTCGCTTTTTCCGCCGCTTCCGAAACGTCGAGGCCGCGAATTATATCTTTGACATCCGGCGTCACCTGAGCCGACATGCTGAATTCATCAAGACCGAGACCTAGAAGTATTTCAGTCGCTCGCAAATCGCCAGCCATTTCACCGCACATCCCCGCCTCGATCCCCGCTTTGTGCGCCGAATCGATCACGTGCGCAATCGCCCGAAGCACTGCAGGATGAAAGCTGTTAAACATGCGCTTGATCTTCTCGTTCCCGCGGTCGACAGCAAGGACGTACTGAGTCAGATCATTTGTCCCGATAGAGAAGAAATCGACCGCTTTAGCCAGTTCCTCTGCCATAAAAACGGCAGCAGGCGTCTCGACCATAATGCCTAACGGGATATTCGAGTCAAAAGCGACGCCTTCTTCTTTCAAAGATTCCTTACACTCTTCTGTCAGCGCCTTTGCGCGCTCAAATTCGTGAAGCGAAGTAATCATCGGAAACATGATGCGTAAGGATCCGTAGGCGCTTGCGCGGAGAATGGCGCGAAGTTGTGTGCAAAAAAGATCGGGCATATCGAGCGTCATGCGAATGGCGCGCCATCCGAGAAAAGGGTTATCCTCATGGTCAAATGTAAAATAGCTCAACGCCTTGTCGCCACCGATATCGAGCGTCCGGATGGTGATTTCATTGCCCACTTTTTCTGACGCTTCGCGATAAGCCTCGAACTGTTCTTCTTCCGTCGGAAAATGGTCGCTGTCCATGAACAGGAATTCGCTTCTGAAAAGTCCGACTCCGTCGGGAGCATAAGGCATCGCGGCGCCAAGTTCCTCAAGGCTGCCGATATTGCAATAGACTCTGACCGTTTTACCGTCTCGGCTCACTACAGGCGACGACGCGCGCTCGAGGAGCGCTTCCTCTCTTTCTTTTAGCGCTTCTGCCCGCCGAGAGAAATCGGCTTGTATCGATTCATCGGGATGGATGTAGATCTCGCCTGTTTCCGCATCAAAAGCAACAAGATCGCCCGTTTGGATACTTGATATCGCTTCCGGAACACCGATCAGCGCCGGAATACCGCGATTTTTCGCCATGATCGCGACATGAGAACTCACACCGCCTTCGGCCGTAATGAATCCAAGTACAAGAGAGGCGTCAAGATTTGCCGTATCGGAGGGCAGCAAATCGCGCGCCACGATCACGGACGGCTCTGTAAGTCCAGGAAATCGGCGTAGCGATTTTTGCAGCAAAGCGGCCATCAGGCGATTGCCGATATCCTCAATATCGTCGGCTCGCTCTCGCATATACGCGTTATCCATCACCTGAAAAACGAGTTTCAAACCTTCAATGGTCTCATCCACAGAGACTTCGGCCGTTTTTCCCGCTTCAATATGGGCGAAAACTTCCTCGCTCAACGTCGGATCCTGAACAATGGCAAGATGCGCCGCAAAGACATCATGTTCCAGTGCCAATTTTTCTAGATCACGCGATACTTCTTCGACGGCACGCTCAAAACGCGCCTTCTCCATGGCATGATCGACAACACGTGATGGGTCAACAACAGGCTTTTCTATAGCTTTTTCTTTGACAACATAAGCCGGACCGATAACAATACCTCTTGTAAAACGTACCGCCGCTTGAATTTTCAGCATTGGAGACCTCCTGACAAACGAACAACACACGGTATCATGACGACATTTTCATTTTACCTAAAAATGACCGAAATAAAAACCGCCGGGGCACTCGGATGCGCCTCTGGCGGTTTATATTCTTCGATATAGTGTATCGAATGTTTAGGCTTTTCTTTCTTCTTTATAGAAGAGTTTCGTTCCTACGTAGTAAACAAGACAAGCCACAACCATCGCGTTAATCGCGGAAATGCCCCATTTCACAAAGTTACCGACCAACGCACCGGCGATAACACCAAGAAGAGCAAACACGTTTACTTTGCGCAACTTATCGTCGTTTTCTTTAGTGTATTTGCCACGGCTGAGGAAATAGTCAATCGTGATAATGGCACCGATTGGCGGCAGCGTTGCATTCAGGAAGCTGAGCCAGCCGACAAAGTTATTGTAGAGCCAGATCGCGGTTGCAGTACCGATAATACCGGATACGATAACCATCGGACGTTTGCGGATTTTTGTGATGTTCGAAAGTCCAAGTCCAGCTGTGTATAGCGCGTTATCGTTCGTCGTCCAGATGTTACCTCCGAGTACGATCAGAGCCGGTATGGCAAGTCCCTGCGCAATCATGACGTAGAAGATGTCGTCTTTACCCGTATACGCACCGCCCACTGCACCGAACATGAACATCAGAGTGTTACCCAAGAAGAACGCAATTACCGTCGTAATCACAGCAGATTTCTTCGTCTTGGCAAAACGTGTGAAGTTCGGTGTCGCCGTACCGCCTGACACAAATGATCCGATAACCATTCCGATCGCGGTAAATAGAGTCATCCCGCCCGTCGATTTGTCGAAGATCGAGATGATGCCGCCGCCATCTCTAATGGCCGTGATCATCGAGTAGCTTCCAAGAATGGTGATCAGGGGCACCGATATATAGCTTACAATCTCAAGCCCTACAATACCGAAGTACGCAGACGATGTCATCGCAACGCCGGCAAGTACAACAAGTACCCAGACAGGGACATTGAGAAGCTCTGCGGCAGGGTACGCGAACATCGCGGCACCGACACCGAACCATCCGATCTGTGTGAATGTAATCAGAGCGGACGGAAGATACGAGCCGATCGTACCGAATGAACGGTGTGTCAGCAGGTCAAGGCTCATACCGGTCTCGCAAGAGATGTACGCAAGTACACCGGTATACGCGCCAAGGATTACGCCGCCGATGAGGACGGCCCAAACAAATTGAGTGAAATTGAGGCCATTAGCCATTTTTGCGCCAACACTCATGCTGGCGGAGAAAAATGTGAAGCCCAACATGATGACAAACATCGCAAGGAACGTCTTGCGTGCCGTTTTCGGTACGCGTTCTAGCGAGAAGTCTACGTCAGCATGCTTAACTTTTTCCTTTGTAGCTTCTTTCATAGAGTTACCTCCCTCTCCTAGTCCTAAAATATGTAACTATTTACATATCAAGGTAAAAATACTTTAAGGCATATTGTCCGATCTGTCAACAAAAAGTATGGATGTCTTTCAACATTGTTCCTAAATAATCGCAGAATTTTCTAAACATGAATGCGTGAAACTGTTTCCTTTTTTATGAGTTTAGTGTCATTGCCGTCAATACAATAATGTATAATAAAAACACTTGCGGAACATTGACGCGTCGTTTAAAGAGACATGTACTATATGAGCAATTTGGCGTTTAACAAGAAAACGTGACATGTGGTGAACCGATGAACATAAAGAGAATCGCTGAACTTGCAGGTGTATCGGTCGCCACGGTCTCGCGCGTTGTCAATCATCCCGAACGCGTGCGCGATAAGACGCGTGAACACGTCTTGAGCGTCATGGAAGAATACAATTTCACACCGAACTGGTTTGCGCGCAGTCTCAACTTAGAATCATCGAAAACGATTGCATTGCTTATTCCAAGCATCGAAACGAGTTATTTTCAACAAATCATTTCGGGCGTAGAGACGGTGGCAGGCAACAAAGGCTATGCTGTTCTTTTCGGTCAGACGAGCAATGACCCCGGACGCGAAGCGGAATTTGTCGATATGATGGTCAACCGCAAAGTAGACGGCATGATACAGGTCAATTCTCGACTTAATGGCAAAGAAACAATGGCGTCACAAAATGTTGAACTCCCGCGCGTGCACATCGGCAAGAATCGCATCCGTGCAAATGATACGCTCTGCTACGTAGACATCGAAGAAGGCGCCCGGCGCATGACACAGCATCTGATCGAGCTAGGCTACAACACGATCATGGCACTCTTTGACGAGATGAATGAAGATGCTTCCGAACAGATCAATATCGGAATTCATCGCGCCCTCCGTGATGCCAATCAACCCATCTCCTTTTCGTCTGTACAAGCGGAAAGCAGCGTTCGAGGCGGTTATCTGACCATACAACGACTGATTCAAAACAAGTATTTCCCGGAAGCGATCGTCACTGCCAGTGACCTGCAGGCCATCGGCGCGATGAAAGCGGCGCGCGACGCGAACATTAACATTCCGGACGATATGGCGCTTGTAAGTCTAACCGACTCTGCCGTTTGCAGCGTCCTTTCGCCGGCGCTTACCGCTCTCGAGCTCCCGTCAAAGAAACTCGGCATGGCCGCCGCGCGCATGCTGATTGATCAAATAGAAGACACTTTGCCCTATGTGGACATGCCGCATGATCTGATTCTTCAGCCTAAGCTTAAAATTCGCGAATCGTGTGGCAACACGCAAGACATCTACGAATGGTTTGACTAAAGCGAGGTAACGGACATGGCATATGGTGTAAATCTAACAGGCATGACGTTAAAGAACGCGATTATTACAGCGGCAGGTCCCTGGGCAGGAAGCGCAGAGGGAATTCAACGCTGTATCGACGCGGGAGCGGCTGCTGTTATTACTGAGACCATTTGTCTCGAAGAACGACAACGTATCAGTCCTCGGCTCTTCATGAAAGATCAGCAGCTTTTCAATACCATGCTCTATTCCAATCTCCATCTTGAAGAATGGGAACGTGTGCTCGATCAAATTGACCGCAAAGACGCAAAAATCATTTGCAGTATTTGGGGCACTTCGGCATCCGAGATGGCCTACTTGGGAAAAAAGCTCGAAAACATGGGCGCCGATGCGCTTGAGATCAGCCTCTCCGCCCCTATCGGCTCCAGAAATAAGCTCGTCGGCTATCACTCACCGGACGCTGAGGCCTTCATTCGCGCGCTTGTGGATACAGTTAATATCCCTGTCATGGCCAAGCTCTCCTACGATTCGGCATCGTCTCCCGACTTTCTTAAAAACCTTGAGAACGCAGGCGTCTCCGCTTTCAGCGCCATCGACGCTCTCAAAGGGCTCTTGGGCGTCGATCTTGAAAACCGGCGCGTTCTCATGCCGACGTACGGCGGCTATACGGGAACGAACATTCGCCCTGTCTCCTTGGCTATGACGGCGATGCTGCGTCAGTATTCCCAGTTGCCCATCGTCAGTTCCGGCGGTGTACTCTGTTACGAGCATGTACTTGAATTCCTTATGCTGGGAGCGACGGCAGTACAGCTCGCTTCCGCCATTCAACTCCAAGGCTACGACGTCATATCATCTATCATTAGCGCCATGGAAACATGGATGGAATCACACGGCTACAACAGCGTCGACGACATCCGCGGTGTCGCTCTTGCGTCGCTTCGGCCTTTCGAAGATATCGTGCCGCGCTCTCTTGTGGCATCGCTGATCGAGCCATGTGCATGTACCGATTGCCATATTTGTGAACAGAGCTGTATTAAAGGAGCCATCACACGAAATGACGACTGCACAATCGCAATCAATTCGTTACGCTGTGACGGTTGCGGACTTTGTGTCGAGCGATGCCCCAAGAAGATCATTAAACTCCGTTGGCGCTGAAAACTGTCGACCCTCATCATCCATTAGCCATTCAAAAAATGCGCTTTGTTTGTCATGGACATAATTAATGTAATTAGTTACAATAACTTTACACATTGTGACCTAAATAGTGTCAGGAGGGAAGGCACGACATGAAGAGTCCATCAACTTTAGGAAAAAACATTGAAAGGATTGACGCCCGAGCGAAGGCAGAGGGAACGGCGATATATGGCGCCGATATCCGTCTGACGAACATGCTTTTCTGCAAGAACGTCTACAGCGAGCGCGCACACGCGAAACTCTTGGCCGTTCATATCGAAGAAGCGGAGAAAATGCCCGGCGTTGTCAAAGTGGTGACAGGAAAGGATATTCCCGGCGCCAAGATGTTCGGCGAACTGTTCATAGATCAGTACGCCATCGCTTATGACCGTGTGCGTTATTTCGGCGATGTCATCGCCGTTGTCGCCGCGGAAACACAGGAACAAGCCAATGAGGCGGCAAAACTCATTTACGCTGATTATGAGGATTTGCCCGTTCTTGCTTCTCCGAAAATGGCGATGGAAAGCGATGTCGCCATCAATCCGGATTACCCGGACAACATCTGCGGAGAAGTCCACGTCAACAAAGGCGATTCTGAAGCGGCGTTGAAAGAAGCCGATGTAACCGTTAAGGCAAAATATATCACTCATTTCGTCGAGCACGCTTACATTGAACCTGAATCAATCACTGCTGTACCGAGCCCAATGCGCGACGAAGTCACTGTATATGGTTCCATGCAGGCACCTTACAACGCACGAATCTCCATTCACCGAATGCTGAATATCCCGATGTCACAGATTATCCTTCGGCCAAGCTCGGTTGGCGGATCCTTTGGCGGCAAAATCGAAACGGCGGAAGCCAACGCAATACGCGTCTGTCTTATCGCGCTTCTGACAAAAAGGCCCGCCCAAGTCACGCTGACGCGGGAAGAATCCATTCGTGAAAGCTACAAGCGCCATCCGATTGAGTTTGATATCGAAATTGGCGCAAAAAAAGACGGAACAATGACGGCACTGCGCATGATATCCTTTCTCGATGCCGGTGCATACACCAACATGTCGCCGCCCGTCGCTTTCAAGACAGCCATTCTCGGTGTAGGACCTTATAACGTGGACAATGTTCACTCCAGTTCGACAGCTGTGCTGACTAATAACAACCACACCGGTTCGATGCGCGGCTTCGGCACACCGCAAGCCATTTACGCGCTAGAGAATACCGTCGACACGTTGGCAGCTAAACTCGGCATGACGCCGACTGAATTCCGACGTAAGAATCTTCTGAAAAACGGTGATGTCAGCGCCTGCGGCCATTTGATGGATTTCCACGAAGTCTCGATCAGGGATTGTATGGAAAAAGCAGCCGAAGCCATCGACTTTGACCGGAAATTCAAGCAGTACAAAGAAGAAAACAAAGATCCGAGGCGGCGTATTCTTCGCGGTGTCGGCATCAGCACTTCAATGCGCGGCGCAAGCGTAGGCGCGGACGGCAACGGTTTCGACGTCGCCCGCGTGCTGATAGAAATTTTGAAAGATGCCAGCATTCACGTCAATATCGGTCTTGTCGAGATCGGTCAGGGTCTTCGCACCGTCCAAATGATGATGGCCGCTGAAGGCATGGGCGTGAACCCGGAGCGCGTCACTATGGGCGAAACCGACACATCCCGCTCGCCCGCAACCGGCGCCTGTATCGCCTCACGTGGCACGATGCTGGGCGGCGGCGCTATCGCAGACGCCTGCAGAGGACTTAAAACAATCTTGAATCAGGGACTTTCGATGAAGTATGGCGATGACATCGGCGAAGTCACCTACGAAGACGATCGCGTTCGTTTCGGCGAGCACGATCTCTCGTTTGACGAGGTCGTCAGTATTGCTTATGGGTACAACCTGACACCCGCCGCCGTCGGCACGTACTCCGTACCTGTCATCGACTGGGACGAGGAAAAAGGCTTTGGTGAGCCCTTCTATTCTTACACGTACTCTTGTCATGCTGCCGAAGTCGAAGTCGATCTCGACACAGGCTATGTAACCGTCGTTAAAATGATCGGCTGCCACGACCCCGGCCGTATCATCAATCCTCAGTTCGCTAAAGGTCAGATATACGGCGGCTTAGCCATGGGTCAAGGAATGGCATTGATCGAAGATCTCGGACATAGTGACAGAACGGCCGCTCTCAGCAATCTTAACTTTAATAACTACCTGCTCCCGACGGCCATGGATGTTCCGGATACCAACATGCCAATCTTGAACGGCCATACCGATCCGCGTTCCGCTTTCGGAGGACGTTCGCTCGGTGAACCGGCGACTGAGCCGGCCGCCGCGGCGATCACATGCGCCGTAAACATGGCACTCGGTAAGCCCGGTGCGATCAATGAGCTTCCATTCGATTTGGAGCGCGTCATGGAAATCGCACAAGAGATAGACAAACAGCGCGACATTGACGCGGCATCGGTCGCCGCGGGCAAGGCGTAAAGACAGGAAGGCAGAACGACTTATGAAAATACGTAATTTTATACAGGTCAAAACGGTAGAGGCTTTCCACGAAGCAGTTAAAGCGGCGAACGGCTCGATCGCTATTCTGGCCGGAGGAACCGACGTGCTTGTCAATGGCCGTGAAGACGACGTTTACAAGGACTGTACCGTCATCGATATTTTTCCGATCGAAGAATTACACGGCGTCCGCGAAACCGAGAACATGCTGCTGATCGGTGCGTGTACAACGCACGAAGCCATTTCTCATGACCCTCTGGTGAAACAGTACGCTCCTATTCTTGCGGAAGCCAGCGGCGCTGTCGGATCGCTACAAACGCGAAATCGTGCAACCATCGGCGGCAACCTTGCCAACGCGTCCCCTGCGGCAGATACCATGTCGGCGCTCGCCGTGCTGCACGCGGAATTGGTCATTGAACGTGATGGTGAGGCACGCGTCGAGCCGATGACGGCGATTTTCACGAAACCGTACAAGACGAACCTCGCACCGAATGATCTCATCACAACAATTCGTGTTCCCAAACTGTCGCCAAACGTTCGCTACGACTACATCAAGGTAGGACGTCGCAAAGTCCTCTCCATTTCACGCATGACGGTTGCAACGCTTCTTGAAATGGACGATGAAGGCGTCGTCACACGCTTTGACATGACCGTCGGCGCGACGTTCCCGCGTCCTATGCTTTTCCCGGACATCAGCGCGATGCTCGTAGGAAAACGCCCAACTGAACAAGACATCTTAGATGTCGCGAAAGCCCTCTCGGATAAAATCCCTGAAATTGCGGGCATTCGTAAATCGACCGTTTACAAGCAGCCCGTCTGCCGCAACATCAGTGAGCGCTCATTGCGCAAACTGTGTGCCGATATATTGAAGTGAGGATCTCCCATGGCTAACATCAAACTGTCATTTATATTGAATCGAAAACCGTATACCGTAGAAACTGATCCGGGGAAGCGGATGCTGGATGTGCTTCGGGAAGACCTTGGTCTTATGGGTACGAAAGAAGGCTGCGGTGTCGGCGAATGCGGCGCCTGTACGGTCATCCTGAACGGGAAAGCCGTCACAAGCTGCCTTGTGCTCGCAGGCCAGATGCAGGATGCGGAGATCCTGACCATCGAAGGCATGAGCGACGACGAGATCGGCCGCGTCATCCAAGACTGCTTCATCGAAAGCGGCGCTGTCCAGTGCGGCTTCTGCACACCGGGATTCATCATGAGCGCTTACGCACTCCTGATGGAAAACCCGACTCCGACACGTGACGAAATCAGGCTCGCCGTCGCAGGAAATATTTGTCGCTGCACCGGCTATATCCCAATCACGGACGCCATTGAAAAGGCATCCAAAATACTGGCAAAATAACATATAGATAGCTCCGTATTGGTTCCTCTTTTCGCAGAAGAGGAAACACCGGAGACTGCGCTAGAGCAAACCATCATGACCGCCGTTTGTACTTCAGGCCAGATGGCGGTCATGGCAGCGTATGAGTTAACGATGTTGACACCTCTTGCTCAAAAGCAAGCGGTATATGTGAAAATAAAGATATGTAAGCTATGGCTGCCTATGGAACTTCATTCAAAAGGCGGTCATGATAACGAAAAACAAAAGAATACCACTCGCGAGCGCAAAGAAAGGAGCTCCCCTAATGTCACTACTGATTAAAAACTGCACATTGAGAAATAAAGAGGGTCTATACGATCTTTTCTGTGAAGGCAAGACCATCGCCAAAGTCGGGCCGTCACTCGATGTGAGCGCTGACAAAGTCATCGACGCCAAAGGCAAACTCGTCGTGCCGGCGCTGATCGAACCACATATTCACCTTGACAAAGTTAACATTCTCGACAGCGTGAGAAAGA
>JAAZKK010000089.1 GCA_012799825.1 Clostridiaceae bacterium
AGATCACCGGAGACGTCATTCAAATGCTCGACTACCGACAAGATCCGGATGTTGAAACGGTGCAAGACTGCGTAGAAGAAGCGTTAATGGCATTCGGCGTCTATCAAACGGCAAAAGCCTACGTTCTGTATCGCGAAGATCATAAGAAAAGGCGAGAGGCTGCTCAAAACCTGATGGAGAGCTACAAGCAGCTTACCTTTGTTGACTCTGCCGATAGCGATCTCAAGCGGGAGAATGCGAATATTGACGGAAACACAGCTATGGGCACCATGCTGAAGTATGGTACCGAAGGCGCCAAGTCCTTCGTCGACAACTATATTCTGCCGGAAGATATGGCAAGAGCGCACCAAGACGGCTCAATTCATATCCACGATAAAGATTTTTATATGCTGACGGAGACGTGTTGCCAAATTGATTTGCAAAAGCTTTTTGAAGGTGGATTTTCTACAGGACATGGTTTCCTGAGAGAACCCCAAAGCATCCTCAGTTACGCCTCTTTAGCTTGTATCGCGATGCAGGCGAACCAAAATGAAATGCATGGCGGCCAATCCATCCCGGACTTTGACTTCGCGATGGCGCCAGGCGTGACCAAAACGTACCATAAACACGTCCGCGATTTGATCGAAACTTCATGCGTTTTTACGGAGGAAAATGATCCACTCCTAAAAAGAGCCTCTGAACTCCTTAAATTCGACTATAATGGCTTTTCTTCACTCCTTGAAAAAGTTGAACTTGAAACATCGGCAAAAGAAGAAGAAAGGCATGACTTATCAAAAGATGAATCCCGTTGGCGCGCATTCTTGCAGTTAGTTGATAATCGTTGTAGGCGCGATACGTATCAAGCGATGCAGGCGCTGATCCACAATCTGAATACGATGAATTCCAGAGCAGGCGCTCAAGTTCCCTTCAGTTCCATCAATTACGGAACCGACACATCCGCCGCGGGTCGCATCGTCATCAAAAATGTATTACGAGCGACGATGGATGGTCTTGGGCGCGGCGAAACACCCATTTTTCCTGTTCAGATTTTCAAAGTAAAAGAGGGCATAAGCGCACAAAAGGGCGACCCAAACTACGACCTCTTCCAACTTGCGATCAAGTGTTCCGCTAAACGTCTTTTCCCGAACTTCAGCTTTCTGGATGCTCCCTTTAATCTTCAGTATTACAAACCCGGCGATCCCAATACAGAAGTCGCCTATATGGGCTGCAGAACGCGTGTGATCTCGAACATTTATGATCCGCGTCTAGAAGTGACGAAAGGGCGGGGAAATTTAAGTTTTACATCAATCAATTTGCCAAGACTTGCTATTGAAGCAAGGGGCGATTACAACCGATTTTTCAGCCTTCTTGACGAAACGATGGATCTTGTTTTCCGGCAGTTGAGACACCGCTTCGATATTCAAAGGCGAAAGAAAGTCAAAAATTACCCGTTTCTCATGGGACAGGGCAATTGGCTCGAGTCGGAACATTTAGACACTGATGACGACATCGATCGCGTCATTCGGCATGGAAGCCTTAGCGTCGGTTTTATCGGTCTTGCCGAGTGCCTCGTGGCCTTGACTGGAAAACATCATGGAGAATCGAAAGATAGCCAGGCCTTGGGACTTAAGATCATAGGCCACATGAGAGAAAGATGTAACGCCCAAGCCAAGGCGGAGTTCTTGAATTACACTTTGCTCGCCACCCCGGCAGAAGGCTTGTCCGGTCGTTTCATCGAATTGGATAAGAAACGCTACGGTATTTTGCCCAATATCAACGAGAGAGAATATTATTCAAATTCATTCCATGTCCCAGTTTATTTCCCAATCGACGCAAAAGCCAAGATTGACTTGGAGGCGCCCTATCACGCATTGACGAATGCGGGACATATCAGTTACGTGGAGCTCGACGGCGACCCGTCCACAAACTTGGAAGCATTCGAAAAACTCATACTGCACATGAAGGACGCCGGCATCGGGTACGGCTCCATCAACCACCCGATTGACCATGACCCTGTTTGCGGCTATAACGGCATCATCAAAGACGTCTGCCCGAAGTGTGGCCGAAATGAAAACGACGGCGGTCCGCCTTTTGAGCGAATTCGGCGAATCACAGGCTATCTTGTCGGCACCATAAATCGCTTCAACAACGCCAAAAAAGCTGAACTTCGAGATCGCCTCAAGCACCAATTGAGTTAAACATAAAATCCTAGTCCGCAAGGAAATGAGTTGGCCGTTTTTCACGCTCCAAATTCCAACCGACAAAATCCTAGTGCGTACGGAAATGAGAAATGCCAGCCTGACACGTACGCACAGGAACCTCAAAATCCTAGAGTGTAAAGAAATAGAGTCCCCGGTGATAATGTGATCTAGAAATCAAAATCCTAGTGCACAAGAAAACAGACAGTTTTTTGTTACCACAATGGACCGTTGGGGCAAAAACTTTTAAACGATGAAAAAGATCGACGTCAAGATTCAAAAAGTCACTTTAAAAGGCCTGCTTACCGATGAAAATATGCGGCAACAACTGCGAATACGGAACCGATATGAAACAACTTCATTGCTCAACATCATTCACCGATATAACAGACGTCAGTATTAAAGATGCGGACGTTCAATTAGCCGGCGTTGTCAAAGAGTCGATCGTTGATGGTCCCGGGTTTCGCTTTGTCGTTTTTGCTCAGGGCTGCCCCCATCGCTGCCCAGGCTGTCATAATCCCGAGACACATCTCCGTCTCGGCGGCACGTTCTATAGCGTAACCGATTTGATCGACATGTATCAAACATCGAGCTTACAAAGAGGAATCACCTTGTCGGGGGGCGAGCCCTTCTTGCAGGCAGCCCCATTTGCCATCTTAGCCAAAAAGGTAAAAGAACTCTCCGGCGATGTCATTACGTACACAGGTTATACATATACTCACTTAAAAAAATTGGCCGAAGAAGATGAAGCGATAAGAAACCTTTTAGAAGAGACTGACTTATTGATCGACGGCCCGTTTATTCTAAAATTGCGAAGTCTCAATCTGCCGTTTCGAGGCTCCTCCAATCAAACATTGATTGCACTGTCGAAAGAAGGCGAGTATCTCAAGCAAGAAATCGAACTTTTATAAAACTTTCGTCTGCCCGATACCTTAACCGATTCTATCGCTGCTGAAATCTATCGCAGATGGCTCCGTTTCAAAATAAGGACAATTGAAGAACGTAACGGAAACGCTCCACCTAAGTAGACAGTGATTTTTTAGTTGACCTTCTGTATATGGATACGGGATAATTCTACATAAAAAGAAAGTAGAGCAGTTCTAAATGAAGAAGATGAAACAATCGAAGACAGAACTGATTGAAATCAAGTGTTTTCCGGAAAAAGGTATAGCGTACACAGTGGAGTGCGCTAAGCTTCTTGCCGGCGGAGGTCTTCAGAACGATCGGTATCAACATCATGGAAAACGCGCGATATCCCTCCTTGACGGGAATGTCAAAGACATCGTGGATAAGATGCCGATTAAAGGTTTTTGTACCGCAAAGTTTACAGCGAATTTGACCACCTCCGGACTGGATTACATGACGCTGGAGAAAGGGAGTCTCTTGCAGATTGGAGGCGCGACAATCCGAATCGACAGCGTCGGCAAAAGATGTTTCCCCGAGTGTCCTGTAGAAGAGAAAGCCGATTGTCCACTTCGGACACATTGTGCCTTCGGCACATCACTCAGCAATGCCGTGATCAGACTTCATGACGGCATCGATGTAGACCCGCTGCAAAGCTGAGCTGTAAGAGGCTCAGCAATCCCTTGATCAGGCTTCACCACAGCGTCGATGCAGACCCGCTGCAAAGCTGAGTTGCAAGAGCGCTCAACAATACCGTGATCAGAATTCATGGCGGCATCAAGCGCCAAGATGCCGCTTTTTGTACGCTTTTTACTGTAGAAAACAGCTTGATTTCAGATTTTGCGGAAGTTACCCTCCGATCTTGTGCATCCCGTCCACATGCTCGATTGCAGAGCAAATGCCGCCTTCTTCCATGGCCATCGGCCGACCGGCGTGCTGCTTCGGCTTGTGCTTAATCGCTTCCAGAATGGTCTCCACCAACTGGTCATCGCTTGCTCCTCCGCGAAGCATCGGTTTTAATGCGATTCCTATATCGTAGAAAAGACACAATTTCAGGTTGCCTGTTGCCGACAGACGTAGCCGATTGCACTCGCTGCAAAAATTGTGGCTCATAGCGTGAATGATGCCGATCCGTCCGATAAAATCTGGAGCCAGCCAGTACCGTGCCGGTCCGGCACCGACGCTTTGTCTGGCAGGCTTTAACGTTCCGTACGTTTCTTCTATTTTTTCAAAAGCTTCATCGGCTGTCGCGGCGTTGTCAATCGATTCGCCCGACATGGGCATCCACTCAATTAAACGAACATCGACCGGATATTTTTTCGCAAGCGAAATCACAGAAAGCCAGTCCTCCGGCAGACTTCCAGGGAAAAGAACACAGTTGACTTTGACCGAGGAAAAAGGTGTTTCTAAGGCAGCGTTCAAGCCCTTGAGAGCCTGCGGAAGCGCATCTCTTCTGGTGATTTCTTGATAACGTCTTCGGTCGAGCGTGTCGATACTGATGTTGACTCCGTCAACACCTGCGTCCGCAAGCACACTTGCCATCTCAGGCAAGTTCACCCCGTTCGTCGTCAACCCTAAAAATCGAATGTGCGAAACCTCTTTAATTTTAGCTGCGAGGTGTTCGATACCTTTTCTTACAAGCGGTTCGCCGCCGGTAAGTCGTACACGATCAACCCCAAGAGTTGCCATGACGCGCACTACACGAACAATTTCGCTGTAACTTAAGATGTCATCATGAGAAAACGGTGTAACGCCTGCTTCCGGCATACAATATCGACAGCGCAAATTGCACCGATCTGTCACGGATACTCGAAGGTAATGCAGCTTTCTTCCGTATGCATCATTCATCATTCTTCTTCGTACCTTCGGTAATGACCGCTTTTGCCGCCTTTCTTTTCGATAAGCGATATGCCATACATTTCCATGCCGCGGTCAAGAGCTTTGCACATGTCATAAATCGTGAGGAGTGTAATGTTCACGCCGCAAAGCGCTTCCATTTCAACACCTGTTTTCCCCGTCGTCTGAACAGTACACACGGCGCGCACGCATCTTTTCGACGGATCTTTTTCAAAATCAATCGACGCTTTTTCAATGCTGAGCGGATGACAAAGAGGAATCAGGCTCGATGTCTGCTTCACGGCCATAATGCCGGCGATACGCGCTGTTCCGAGGACATCGCCTTTCTTGGACGTGCCGCCTTCCACAACGCGAAACGCCGCCTCATTCATCTTTATATATCCTTCGGCCTTCGCTATGCGCAGTGTAGCCTCCTTTTTCGAGACGTCAACCATAATGGCATTGCCTTTTTCATCAAAGTGATTTCCCTTTTGTTCCATCGTAACCCTCTTCTGTGTACCATTTGTCCTTCGCGGCAGAATCCTTCTGAGTACGAGCTCGTCCTAACGATCTTTGCTCCTGCCGCCGGTGCCGATACAACATCCTCTTGTGCTGAGCCTATTAATTGCCAATCTAGATTTAGCTTAAAGGGGACATGCTATCCTTTCCTGTACTGAGCCTATCCAAAGCAGCGCCATTCTCTTTTGAAACGGTTTATCCGCTGCGGCAACATTCCTTTCTGTAGATGCTTATCCTTTACGGCTCCATCCTTTTCTAAAGCGAATTGCCCGTAGTGGTAACGCTTTATGATGCTTTTAGAATGCCGTTATATGGCCCGGATTGCAAACATCGTAGCCGCCCATCTCCATAACACGCTTCGTGAATGCGGGATTTCGCATCGTCTCAAGCCAACGCTGAACCATAGGCAGATCATACGCCTCTTGCAACAACAAGAAATCGTAAGTTTCGTGGCAAATCGGAATAAAATCTAAGCCATAGATCTTGGCGGCAGCATAAATTCCAAGACCGACGTCAGCGCTCCCTGCGGCAATCAGCGCCGCGACCGCTGTGTGTGTAAACTCCTCTCGATCGTACCCGTCAATCGTTCCGGGATTGATGCCTTCTTTTCGACACAGATAATCGCACAGGATTCGTGTCCCGGACCCCTTCTGACGATTGATGTACCGAATGCCGTCTCGGGTTATGTCGGCAAATTGTTCGATCTCAAAAGGATTATCGCGTGACACCATTAATCCCTGGACACGCTGTACCCCTTCCACGAGCAGCACACCGCCACCAGGAAAGTGCCGGCTAATGTAAGGAATATTGTATTCGCCTGTCGATTCATCAAGGAGATGAATGCCGCCCATATGTGCCTCTCCTCGTTTAATGGCGAACAAACCGCCCATGCTGCCAACGTGCGACGACGCCACCGCTGCACTAGGCCAAGTACGTCGCATCAGATCAGTCGTTTCATCAATGAGCGGGTCGTGGCTTCCGGTGATAACAAGTGTCCGCTTAATATCCTCGATTGGACGCAAGAGGCGTACTGTAACATCCTGTCCGGGCTCATAACCTTCAACATTTTGCGGAACGTCAATGATGCCGTCAGCTTTCACAAAAGAAGTGACGACACCCGCGCCACGCATCAACGGTGAAGCGACGAGTTTTCCGTTGACATAGCCGAGTCGTATGCGGATGAATTCACGATATTTTAAAGAAGAGTTCAATGTACGGGAGACGACCGCTTTTGCTTCATCCGGAGGCAAAAAGGGGCTCGCTTGCATCCTTATAATGATGGGACGCAAAATTTCTTCCAAGATGACCATGCCCGAAACAGGGTAGCCCGGCACGCCGAGAAGCAGCTTGCCGGCTTCTGTACATCCCAATACGGCAGGCTTGCCCGGTCGAATTGCAATGCCGTGCACAACAACATCGCCCACAGCTCCGATGGCTTGCGCGGTATAGTCTTCCCGACCGGCGGAAGAACCACCGATAATGATCACGCCGTCACTATGTGTCAGCGCGTTTCGTATGGCCGCCTCGAGCGATTTCAGGTCGTCGACGATGATATCAAAGACCTCTGCATCGGCACCCCAGCGCTCCAACATCGCCTTAAAAATCGTCGAATTAAACTCGATGATCGAACCTTCGCCTGGAGTTGCCGTAGGTGTGACGATCTCATCGCCTGTTGGAATGATAGCGATGCGCGGCTTGACTAAGACGTCGACAACGAGATTTCCTGAAGCCAGCATCGCCCCCATCGCGGCAGGAGTAATGCGCGAAAAAGACGGCAGAAGCATATCGCCCTCGCAGATGTCTTCTCCGATCTGGCGCACGTGCTGCCAAGGTGTTACCGCTGCAGATATGACAACCTCCCCTTCATCCTTCCAGAGCACTTCCTCTATCATTACGACAGCGTCACATGATTCAGGAAGTGGATCGCCTGTATCGACGACTTTATACTGATTCGACTGCAAACGGATAGGCGTCGTTACACTAGCGCCAAATGTATTTTTTGCATAGACGGCAATGCCGTCCATGGCGCAGGCATTATAATGAGGCGCACTGATTTTGGCATAAACGGCCGATGCCGTCAGGCGTCCGTCAGCTCGATTAACCGAAACCTTTTCCGAACGCCGCGCAAAAAATCCCCTCTCCTCCAAGACTGTCATGTATTCTGCTAGAGCTTCGTCGAGAGGTATATTCGTTAAATATTGAAAAGCCATTCATCTGACCTCCTATTTCCCTTGCGTCACGTCATTTTGCCGGATATCTTCTTGTGTAGAACGATGCGATCACGCGATCTCCATTTTTTCTTACTTCAGGTCATTTTGCTGAATGCCTTTTTGTGTTGAGCGATGTGATCCATAGAGAAGGCCATCATAAAACAGGTTCTCCCTTTGAAAAAAGTCTTCAACATTATATGAAAATTGTGAGCATCCCATTCACACGAGATGTTCAACAATTTCAGCACAATTGCTCACCTGCTTAAGAGCGATGAGAGCATTCCGCACACACGAGACGTTCAAACTTAGCACATTTAAAGCAAGGCCGGCAAAAAGTATTATAGCGCGACGACGATCACCCACTCTCCTTCAGAAAAACCCTCGCAGTCGCGCGGCACTTCAATATAACCATTAGCGCGAGCAAATTGGGTGATCAAGCCCGATTTGCTCATCAAGGGCTTTGCGACGAGCCCATTCTCTTCCGCTGTCAAACGGACAGCAACGTATTCTTGACGCCCATGGTTTGATGGTATCGCGTTAGTCAATCTAGCCTGATAACGCGGGGGCGGCAAAGATTCTACTTCGCCCATCATGCCGCGGAGCAAGGGGGCGGCAAACAGATCATAAATAAAATACACGGCGGCCGGGTGTCCGGGGAAACCTATAAGCGGCTTACCGCTCACTTCACCAAAGATGGTCGGTTTGCCCGGTTTTACTGCGATACCGTGTAAATACACTTCACCAAGAGCCTCAACGGAACGTTTTAGGGCATCTTTGGCTCCAACGGAACTTCCACCCGAAAGAAAAACAACATCACATTCGCGCGCCATCATGGCGATGCGCTCCTGCAACACATCATCATCGTCCGGACAGATGCCATAACGGCTTGAAAGGGCTCCCGTCCGCGTCACTGAAGCGGCAAGAAGCATCGAATTGACGTCGCGCACCTGGCCGATTTTCGGTGTGACATCGAAAGGCACGACCTCATCACCGGTCGATAATATACCGACTGTTGGACGCTTGGATACTAAAATCTCATTGAAACCGAGTGCAGCAAGCGCACCGATATCCGTCGGCTTTAGGCGGATACCGCATGAGTAAATTTCCTCACCGAACGACACATCGTCGTCTCGATATATGACATTTTGCCCCGGCGCAACCGGCTTAATTATGCCGATGAGGCCGCCGCCGTAATCCTCAGCCACCTCGACCATCGCGACAGCGTCCACGTCTTGAGGCAACTGTCCTCCTGTCGGGATCGCAACACACTCACCGCGCCAACACTTCAGCTTACACGCCTCCCCCATCGATACTTCGCCGATTTTTCGAAGAAGCGCAGGCATGCTCTCCGAACTGCCAAAGGTATCAGCCGCATGGACAGCAAACCCGTCCACCGTTGATCGATCAAATCCCGGGACATCTTCTTTAGCGACGATAGGTTGCGCTAAAACGCGGTTCACCGCGTCGGCAAGAACAACCTGCTCCTTGCCGACATATCGATTGCCAAATTTAAAATTAAGAAGGTCCCTTGCCTGTTCGAAGGAGGCAACATACAACATAACATTCTCCAATTTCATTTACAGATTGTGTCTATTATACATCTGCATTTTATATCGAGTTACAAAAACAAACGTTAACGAAAGCGGAGTAAAACACTGCAGAAAAATATAATCAAACTCAAGCTGAAACATGAAACTCGCGGATTCCCTCCGATCAGCACATTGCTCATAAAAACTAGAAACGGAACCATGGAACACGCGGATTTCTTGTCATAATCGATCGTGCGGACTAATTCATGACCAACTGACCGACTGACCATGAAACGCGTAGATTTCCTGTCATAACCAATCGTGTGGACTAATGCGTGACCAACTAATTCATGAAACGCATGGATTGCTTAATTTGCTCCAACTCCCAGTAGGAGAAATTCTTAAGTTTTTTACAAGATGAGTTCCTCGAATGGACTGTAGACAATTTTTCAAGTTTTTTAGATTATCTGGTTGACAAGGGTCGCAAGCTTGGACAATTTTTCAATTAAACAAGAATTCATTTCAGATAAAACAGTCGTTGAGTGCCATTTTCCTCCTTTAGTTGAAAAATTGACCAGAATCAAGACGGCTACTAGGCAAAATACCTGTATTAATTGAATTTCTGTCCAATGCGGAATCTGGCACGGACAGTCTTTCTAAATTTATTGAAATTTTGTCCAACAAAGAAACAGATGCTGTCAATATTTCATAAATTAATTGAAATTTTGTCCACCACGGAGTCTAGGCACTGATGCTTTTATCAAAGTAATTGAAAAATTGGAAATGCAAAGTTTAAACGCCCTTGAATCAACTCCGGAGGTAATGGTCAGAAGGTGCGATGTTGATACGGTGCGCGGAGAAGACTAAAAGACCTGATGTTTTGGGAATTAAAACTTACTTGCCCTTGAATCAACCCCTGATGTGAAGACCAAAAAGTGCGGTATTGATGTGGTGTTATAGGGAAGATGGACGACATGAAGTTTTGAATGTCGAGACTTGACTGTATGAACTCAAGATCTGCCCGTAAAACGAATGAATGTGAGACAAATGACAGGCTAGACGGCTGACAGTCTCATGAATCGAGGCTCGCCCGCATTGACTCATAATCTGCTCGTAAAATGAAGGAATGCGGGGCAAATGACAGGCTAAACAGTTTGTAGTCTTGTGAAACGAAGCTCGTCCGCTTCGAACCATGCCCAATCGCGAAAACCGAGCGATGCGGCGTAAGCGAGGGTAGGTCGCATCAGGCGACCGCACTGCGTCTTGTAATGGGCGTCCGAAGCGAACGCCAGAAAACGACCGCCAAGTTCGCGGTAACGACGCAACACATCCTTGTCAGGAAGGGCATCTTTTAGTGAATACCCTTTGTTGCGCATCAGCGAATCAATCGTTCCGGCATTTATTTCAAGAATCTGACCATTTTCATGCATAATGCGAAATAATCGGTCAAAGGCATCCGGTGCATGCCAGTAGAACATCTTGGAACGATTTTCCGTCGCATAGCGTGAAAAGAAATCGTAATGACCGATAATGCGCGCCTCCGGAACTGCTTCTGCGGAATCGGCAACGATGTTGATGACACGCGTATACGTATCGGAAAGAGATTCTTGGTAAACCTCCTGTTTGTCGTAAAAGGGATCATTACGATCGAGATAGTGCACCGAAAGGATACCGTAATCGAAAGGATTGTCGTGGAGAAGGTTGCGGAGCTCGTCAGTAACAGCTTCTGTCCATCCCAGTTCGACCGAGATCAGAAAGCCGGGCGGATCGCCGGGTTTACGTCGAGAAGGTAGACGCCTTAGATCGTAAAAAGCGTCCATATACTTCTTTGCATCAAAGACCCATGGATCTTCGTTCGGATAACAGTCGACGTCCGCATCATAGTGATCTGAGATCGCTACACCGTGTAAGTTAAGTTCCAATGCTTTTGACAATAATTCCTCTAAGGTCTGACCTGCATCGGGCGACCAGCCTCCTAAGTGATTGTGTACATCTACGATACTCATATATGGTGCCATCTATTGCATCATTGGTCACGCGAACAGTTCGTCATCTTATTCCGAAATCGCTTTTGGTTCAAAGATGCCGCGCGAGGCATTGTCTAAAAAGCTCTGGCGAAGTGCCCAAAGCCTGTCTGAAAGGTCAACATAATATGTTTGAGGATTCTCAAATCTCAGCAACGACGGCCAAAGCGTCGCCATCTCCTTTTTACAAAAGGAGCGTATTTCTTCGATATCACGTGGTTTGTGACAACGAACACCCTTCACAAAAAGCGGCTTCAGAAGCGGAACCGCCCGAAAAGAGTATAAAGTCTTGCGTTTCCAAGAATGTAGCGGATCAAAAATAGTGAGCGGCTTCGTATCATCGACCGTTTCGCCTGCCAGCGTAATCAAATCAGCCTCGACTTGTCCTGTTTCGCGGTTGTAAAGTCGAAAGAGTTTTTTATCACCAGGATTCGTCATCTTACCTGGGTTGTCGGAAATTTTCATGCGCGGTTCTTGAACACCGTTTTTCTCGATCATGGACATTTTGTAGACGCCGCTGAAGACCGGTTCGGCGCGCGACGTGATGAGTCGTTCGCCGACACCCAATGAATCAAAACAGGCGCCTTGGTGAGCCAAATCGCGTATCAAATATTCATCCAGCGCATTGCTGATGGTTATGGTGCAATCTTCAAGGCCCGCGTCATCGAGCATTTTTCGTGCTGTCATCGTTAGGTACGCCAAGTCGCCGGAGTCAATGCGAATCGCTTTAAGACGTTTCCCCATCGGCTCCAGTACTTCTCGTGCAACACGGATCGCGTTGGGCACCCCGCTTCTCAAAGTGTTGTACGTATCCACGAGGAGTTGGCAGTCATCGGGATAGGCGAGCGCATACGCTTTGAAAGCTTCATATTCCGTCGGAAACGCTTGTACCCAACTGTGCGCCATCGTGCCTAAGACAGGAATATTAAACAGTTCTCCTGAAAGCGTGCATGATGTTCCCGCGACACCGCCAATGTATGCAGCTCGAGCACCCAGAACCGAAGCCCAAGTCCCTTGTGCACGACGCGCACCAAACTCCATCACCGTACGCCCTTCTGCAGATCGGACAATGCGAGACGACTTGGTGGCAATGAGGCTCTGGTGATTGATGGTCAAAAGAATCATGGTCTCGATAAGCTGCGCCTGAATAATCGGCCCCTTCACCTTCACGATCGGTTCATTAGGGAAAATAGGCAAACCTTCCGGAACTGACCACACGTCACACTCAAACTTAAACTGTTTCAGATAATCTAAAAAAGCCTCTTCGAAAACGCCGAGCCCACGCAAATAGGCGATGTCGTCTTCTGTAAAGCGCAAATGTTCAAGGTAGTCCACCATCTGTTCAACGCCGGCCATGATCGCATATCCGCCATCCTCAGGAACATTGCGAAAGAACATGTCAAAAATAGCGGTCGTATCTTTCATGCCATGCTTAAAATAACCGTTCGACATCGTGATTTCATAATAATCGGTCAACATCGAGTGATTCGTAAATTGCATTACTTCCCTCATTTTTGTTTATCCTTCCAACGCAATTAAACTCTGTGTAGTCATTAACAAGGAGTATAACGACATCTTATTCTTATTTTGCCCTTGTTTCCTTAACTTCTCAAGGTTGCGCCTGTCGAAAGGGGAGATGCCAATCATCTGATGTTATGGACACAAGGTACAAAAAAGAGAACCGTGCAATCCCTCAGTGTTATGGACGCAAGGTGTAAGAATCAGATTCTTCCGACGACATGCCCTTCCGTCGCTTATCTTCATAGGGCCAACAGTCACCACCAAAATGCGTTTTTGCAAAAAATATGCGCTCAAGTGTCAGCCCTTGCGGCGGCATGGTAGGACCTGCCAATGTGCGATCTCCCGCCTCAAGCAATGCGGGAACTCGCTCGGGCGACATTTTGTACTGTCCAATTAAAACTAGTGTGCCCGCGAGGATTCGTACCATGTGATAAAGAAAACCGTCGCCGCGAACGATCAGCGTGATCAAGCGATCTTCATCGACCAATTCAAGGTGTTGAATCGTGCGCACAGGACGCTTCGTCGGCGACCCCTGATCCATCAGCGCAAGAAAAGAGTGTGTTCCTGCAAAATGAGGCAGTGCCTGTCGCATGGCGCTCAAATCGAGCTCCCCAGGCACATGGGCTACAAGATGACGAAATAATACGGGGCGAACCCTTCTGTTCAAAATACGGTATTGATACTCTTTTCCAAGCGCGTCGTACCGTGGGTTGAAGTCATCCTCCACGCGAATGGCTTTTCTGACAGCGATACTGTCGGGAAGTTTTGCATTCCAAAACAGAGGTATATTATTCATAGGAATCGGCATTTTAGAACAAAAGGACGATACATGGCCACGAGCAGATACGCCCGCATCCGTGCGACTTCCACCGGTAAGCCGTATTGTTTCACCGGTCTGCTTTTGCCAACAATCCTCAAGCGTTTGCTGCACAGAAATGGCATTTTTTTGACGCTGCCAACCTGAAAAAGCGGAACCGTCATACGTCGTCAGAATCGCATAACGCACACCGCACGTTGATTGTTTATTTGCAAAAATGTCGTTCATTTCCAGATTTCGTCTTTCTTAACCGTATAGTTATTCCCTGGGAGAAAACTCCATATGTTCCTATCCTTTTAGAAAAAACTCTTTGTGTTTGTATCCTTTAGGAAGAGACTCTCCGTTATGTCTTCTAAAACTTACCCATCATCAAGCTTGCACCTGACCGTTGTTTATTCGATACGATGTCCATCGCTACGACTTCGTCTGAGATCAAGCCGCCTTTCCCAAAGTGAACGAGACCGCTCTGCCAAGGACATGAGACCGCCTTGCTCAAGAACACGAGATCGCTTTTCCTAAATTATTTGACCAAATCCTGCCACAAAAATACGAAGGCGCTGATCAGGATGGCCGCAAATAAAAACAGATAATCGCGGCGCTGTAGTTTCATCGCGTATAGGGTCGTTCGTGAGGACGTGCCGCCGTAACAGCGCGCTTCCATCGCGACAGCAAGATCGTCCGCCCGTCTGAAACTGGACACAAAAAGCGGCACGAGAATACTGACAATTCCGCGCGCACGGCGCATCAAACCGCCTGTATCAAAATCGGCGCCGCGCGACGACTGTGCTTTCATTAGACGCATCGCCTCATCCAACAATGTGGGCACAAAGCGCATGGCGATTGACATCATCATCGAGAATTCCTGTACGGGAAAACGAAGGTGCTCAAGAGGCGATAACAAGCGTCCCATGGCGTCTGCGATGGCGATCGGCGTTGTTGTCAGTGTGAGCAAAAGCGATGTTTGAATCACCATCAAACTAATGCGGAGTGCCGTGAGCAAACCGGATATTAAGCCCTCACGAGATATCACGATTGAGCCAATCTCAAAAAGCGGCGTTCCGCCTACAGTGAAAAAATGGATCACCATCGCGAAGATGATAAGAATAATGATCGGTCGGATGCTGCGAAGCACAATGCGCAACGGGATACGAGAAAGCGCGATCAGCACTGCGGTCCATACGGCAATGACGGCAAGCACGATCGGACTTTTTGCAGAAAGTGTGGCAATCATCAAAAGGATGGCAGCAATAAATTTGACACGTGCGTCGAGCCTGTGAATGAGCGACGTGCCGGGGATGGAACGGCCAAGAAGACTGCGCTTACCCATTCGAGGACTCCTCTTTCTTCTCACAGGACTTTGACTTTGTGTACGAAGTCCCGTTATGCGATGCGTATTCAGTCGACGGACGATCCTGCTTGATCGAACGTTTATCTATATCGGATAAGCGTTCATTGCCTCTTGAGCTTAGCGCAATATCTTGCCGGATAGGAAGTGCATCGTTCGATAAAACAGATGCATTGTTCTTCGAACTCGGCGAATGAGACGGCAAATCGTGATTGACAGGAAAGGAGCCAACTTCGCTGCTAGACTCATTGTTCTTCGAGAACGATCGTTGATCGTTCATGGCCGAACGTGCTTCTCTTAAAAATATTTGTTCGTTATTATTCGAAAAACAGACCGCCTCGAGAATTTTTTCCGCTGTATCTTTGGCATCCAATGCGAACGCGGCTAATCCCGGAAAATCATCGGCGAGCGCGTCCAGAAAACGTTTCGCGGGCGGAACATTGAGCGAAGCGTCCTCAAGGAACGCTGCTGAACTGATGATCTCTTCCGGTGTTCCAATTTTGGCAACACGTCCTTCTTTCATCACTAGAATGCGGTCGCATCGCTTGGCCATCGCTTCCATATCGTGTGAGACGATAATCATTGTCGCGCCTTCGCTCGTCAACGTCGCCAGATCGTCAAAGAGATCTTCGCGCCCGGCGGGGTCAAGGCCGGCAGCAGGTTCGTCTAAAGCAAGAATCACAGGTTCCGCCGCAAGGACGCCCGCGATCGCGACACGCCGCCGTTGTCCTCCGGAAAGATCAAAAGGAGAGCGATCTAGCACATGATCAACACCGAGCCTCTTCGCTGCTTTTTCAACACTGTGCGCGACCTCTTCAGGTGACCTTCCCATCTGTTTCGGCGCAAAGGCGATATCAAGCGCCACCGTCTCTTCAAAGAGTTGATCCTCCGGATACTGAAAGAGCAGGCCGACCTTTCGACGGATGGAGCGGATGATTTTTCGCTCAGAAAGATCCACGCCGAGAACGAGTACCGTTCCGCGAGAAGACGGAATAATACCATTAAAATGTTGAATCAGCGTCGATTTTCCGGAACCGGTATGCCCGACAATCCCAAGCACTTCGCCCTGTCGCACTTCAAGGGAAACATCCTGAAGCGCCTGCACATGTGACCCCGGCAACCCCGCGTACGCATATGAAAGATGGTTGACATCGATGACAACCGGCGACTCCACCGACGACTCCCGCTGAGAAAGTGCGGCTGTTTGCTCCTTTGTATGCAGAAACTCATTCTCTGTTCGAATCGATGTACCAGAGAGCGCTTCACCCTCTGGTGAACCATCAATCAGCACTGGATCCGAGAATGTTGCCAGAGCTTCTCTCACAAATTGAACAGCGCCGTCAAAGGACGTCACTTTCTCCGGCTGGTAGGGAACACTTGTCGCGTAGGCAATACGGTGAGCAATCTCAATATGTGTGGGAAGACCAAGACCTAAAGAGAGAACACGGTCTTTTTTGTCAAAGACTTCTGCCGGCGTGCCCTCCAGCGCAATACTGCCTTCATCTAAGATATAGACACGGTCAGCTAACAGCGCTTCCTCCATATGGTGCGTGATGTGCACGATCGTGAGTTGTTTCTTTTCTTTTAGCTTGAGAATCAAATCCATGAGGGCGCGTCGAGACGCGGGATCAAGCATAGCGGTCGATTCATCGAGGATAAGAATCTTCGGATGCATGGCTAAAACAGATGCGACGGCAAGCTTCTGCTTCTGTCCGCCGGATAGCGCGTAGGGTTCGCGATCGCTAAAGGCCGACATCCCTGTCTCTTCCATAGCTCGCTTCACACGCGACCGAACCTCTTCTGCCGGAAGCCCTAAGTTACAGGGCCCAAAAGCGATATCATCGGCAACAGTAGTACCAATAATCTGATTGTCGGGATTTTGAAAAACCATGCCGGCGCGGCGTCTGATCTCGTCGATGAACACATCGTCGGATGTATCCATCCCGTCCACCGTCACAGTGCCTTCATCTGGAAGCAGCAGACCATTCATGAGTCGGGCGACCGTTGATTTGCCCGACCCGTTGCGGCCAAGAAAAACGACATGCGAGCCGTCCGGTATCGTAAAAGACACATCAGAGACGGCCTTGACGCTATCCCGATCTTCGTTGCCCTGATAAGCGAATGACACTTTATCAAATTGAATCATTGTCCCGATTACTATCCTATTTGTCTGCTATTTCAAGTGGAGGCGACCGGCGCTTCCGATAAATGACGGCAGCAACCTGCAGTCCCTTCGACTGCCATTGTAGCGCTCTTTTCGATTATCCTCCCGTTTTCAGTTTCCATTAGACGAACACAATTTTCCTATAAAAGTCGGAAAACTGGCCATTAATTACCTCGGCAAATCCACTTTTCTTATAAAAATCAAGAAAATGGCCATTACTTCTCCCAAGTGGTCGCAATTTTCTTATAAAAACCGCAAAACTGGCCATTGCTTTCCTGAGTGGCCGCACTTTTCTCATAAAAGTCGAAAAATTGGCCATTCGCTTTGCGCGAGTTTTGTAAAAAGTCAATGAACGCGAAAAAAGGACTGAAAACCGATTGGCTTAAAGTCCTCTCTCGTATCCATGCAGGGCATACGTGCTTCTTATGCCCATAACGTTAAACCAGCTCAAGAATGACCATGGGCGCCGAATCACCGCGGCGTACGCCCGTCTTAATGATGCGCGTATAACCGCCCGGACGGTTGATGTAGCGTGGAGCAACATCGTTAAACAGGTAGTTGACTGTATTTACTTTCTTCCCGTCCTTATCTTTGATCTCAACGAGTGTCTTCATGATGCGGCGACGCGCGGCCAGTCTTGCCGGTTGATCGACCTGTATGGTCTTAGTATCATCTTGGCGCTCTACCACATCGTAAATGCGGTTATTTTTAGATGTAGCCGTGCGAAGCACCTTGCGGCCTTTGTCATCTAACTTGGCGGACGATACGCGGATCGTTTTCGTTGTAAAATTCGCCTGCTCTTTAACAGCCATGCGAATCATTTTTTCTGCGATACGCGCCGCTTCTTTCGCGCGCGTTTCTGTGGTCAAAACTTTTCCTTCCACAATCAGCGTCGTGACTAAATTTCTCAGCATGGACTTTCTCGCAGCCGTTTTCCGGCCTAATCTTCGATATCCGGCCATGGTGATCCTCCTCCGGTTATTCTCCATCTATTCGATTCTGAAAGAATCCTGATCTTGTCCCTCACCGGCCAGATACAGGTCGCATTCAGATAGTTTTTCTTCGAGTTCTTGAAGGGACGTTTCCCCTAAATTGCGCACTTTGAGAAGTTCATCGCGCGATTTTGCGACGAGGTCACCAACCGTATGGATGTCGGCGCGTTTCAGTGAATTGAAAATACGCGTGGAAAACTTCAGTTCTTCAATTGGCGCATCGTAAATGCTGTCTTTTTCCTCTTCGACAATCGGCAGTAGCTCTTCTTTTTCGGGCTTATCGCGTGTCATGGACATGAAAAGCTGCAAGTGACCGATCAAAATTTCAGCCGCCTTCATCAAGGCTTCCTCTGCGGTGATCGTTCCATCGGTCCAAATCTCAAGTGTCAGTTTGTCGTAGTTCGTTACCTGGCCGACACGCGTGTCTTCGACGTGGAAATTAACTTTGCGCACCGGCGTAAAAATCGCGTCTATAGGAATGACACCGATCGGCGCATTGGCGACTTTGTTCTGATCAGCGCTGACGTAACCAACGCCGGCGTTAAAGGTCAACCCCATAAAGAGCGGTCCTTCGCCGTTCATGTGGGCAATCACAAGATCCGGATTCACAATCTCGAGTTCATCGCTTTGAATAAATTCACCGGCCGTCACAGGGCCCTTGTAGCCCGTTTCTTTGTTTATGAAAATGGTTTTTGGACCGGGAACATTCAAGCGTGCGCGAATCATTTTGATGTTCAGAATGATTTCAGTGACGTCTTCGATCACGCCGGGAATGGTCGAGTATTCCTGAAGAATACCCTCAATGCGCACTGAAGTGACGGCGCATCCCGGCAGTGAAGAAAGCAATACACGTCGTAACGCGTTGCCAATAGTCGTGCCGTATCCGCGCTCTAGCGGCTCAGCGACAAAGAGGCCATACGTTTCATCTTCGGAATGTGTTTTGTATTCAATGTTCATATTATTGGCTTCCATAGGTTTGACTCCCCTCGCCACCTGTCAGGCAGACTTATGTGCTTACTTCGAATAAAGTTCGACGATCAACGTCTCATCGACATCAAGATCGATCTCGTCGCGTTCCGGCACTCTCAAAACGCTCCCTTTGAGATGATCGAGATCTGCTGAAAGCCAAGCCGGCACGATGGTGTTCGGCAAGTCATCAAAGGCCTTCGTCTTTTTTGAATTTTCGCGAACGGATATTTCATCGCCTTCTTTTAGGCGCATGGAAGGAATGCTCGCACGGCGACCGTTGACGTTGATATGTCCGTGATTGACAAGCTGGCGCGCCTGGGCACGGGTATCGGCCAAGCCAAGCCGGTAAACAATATTGTCAAGACGCAACTCAAGCAGCTTCAAAAGGTTTTCACCGGTTTTCCCCGGCATTTTCGTCGCGTGTTCGTAAGTATTGCGGAACTGGCGCTCCAGCACGCCGTAAACAAACTTTGCCGTCTGTTTAGCGCGCATCTGCCGCCCGTAGTCGCCTTCTTTTCTGCGTTGGCGACCACCCGGGTTGCGGTTCGATTTTTTATGGATGCCGAGCATCTGCGGCGCGACACCTAGCGAGCGCGCACGTTTTAAGATAGGCGATCTGTCTCTTGCCATTCTATCTTCTCCTCTTAGACTCTACGGCGCTTCGGTGGACGGCAGCCGTTGTGCGGGATAGGGGTCACGTCTTTGATCAGTACGACGTCAAGTCCGCTCGTCGCGAGCGCGCGTATGGCAGACTCGCGGCCCGATCCGGGCCCGCGCACGTAAACTTCTACCGTTTTCATGCCGTGTTCTACTGCTTTACGGCCGGCTTCCTCGGCTGCAAGCTGAGCGGCAAACGGCGTTCCCTTCCGAGAACCTTTCATGCCCTGAGCACCCGAGCTGGACCAAGAAATCACATTCCCCGCCAGATCCGTAATTGTCACAATAGTGTTATTAAAGGACGATTGGATATGTGCCGCGCCTTTTTCAACATTCTTACGGTCACGCCTTCTTGTTCTGGCAACCGGTCGTCTTCTACTGGCCATATTTCGTCCTCCTTATCTCTTCTTCTTGGCGGCAGTCCGTCTCGGACCTTTGCGTGTGCGCGCATTGGTCTTCGTCCGCTGTCCGCGAACGGGCATGCCAAGACGATGGCGGCGGCCGCGGTAGCATCCAATTTCAGATAGACGCTTAATGTTCATCGCGGTATCACGACGCAAATCGCCTTCGACTCTGTAGTTGTGATCGATTTGCTCACGGATTTTCGATACTTCATCGTCCGTCAAATCGCGTACGCGTGTCGCAGGATCGACGCCACATGCCTCGAGAATCTCAGCGGCTCTTGTGCGTCCGATCCCGTATATAGCGGTAAGCCCGATATCTACGCGTTTATCATTGGGTAAATCCACCCCGGCAATACGTGCCATTTACTACCTCCATCGTATTTAGAGTTTATTAATCCATCGCTATGGTGAGAAGGGGTCCCTTGCTTATACGAAAGAAGACCCGACCAACGCGGTCACAATACCGTACGATCATTCTTCAGCCCTGACGCTGCTTATGTTTCGGATCGCTGCAAATCACCATCACGCGCCCATGACGCTTGATGACTCTGCATTTTTCACATATCCGTTTTACAGAAGCTCTCACTTTCATGGTCTTTCTCCTTTGTGCCTGTTGTCAAATGGCGCACAGCTAAATATTTTACCGTTGCTGCGACCCTTTTTCAAGTCCTTCTGTTATTTAGACCGCCATGTTATGCGGCCACGGTTAAGGTCATAAGGCGATAACTCAACAGTTACATGATCCCCTGTCAGGATTTTGATATAATTCTGGCGCAGTTTGCCTGAAATATGCGCAATCACCTCGTGACCATTTTCAAGACGAACACGGAAAACCGCGTTCGGCATTGTGTCTACCACTAGCCCCTTGACTTCTATGGCTTCTTCTTTTGGCATCCTGTCCTCCGCTTAAGTCTCCACCCTTCCTCGGGCGATTCTGCTTCTACTCACGAGCACGACTGACCGAAGAAAAAGTCATCTTTTTGTAGTTGACTCCGGCTTCTATTCGCGCGTGCAATTGACCGAAGAAAAGACTGTCTTTTATAGTCTCGATGCCGCTCCTCTTCTTTTGAGTATGCGGAAGACCTATCTTCTTTCAATCTCTCGCTAATTTCTACGTCTTCTACTACTGAGTCGTTGTTTATGTCATCGCTTCCTAGTGCGTATCGGATTCTGCGCGATGAAACGGTTTCAAAAGCTTTCGAATCATCGTGTCGCGTTCTCTCACGCACGGTGTATCTCTCATTCTGTCGTCAAATGCCGATGCCGGAAGCGCACAGCCGATTATACGCAAGTGCTTCCTATTCTTCTTCTTTTTGTTCATGAGTCCGCGCGTCGCGCCGTCGGCGACCATAACGCGCTCTCCGCCGTCATCCTCGATCACGATATAGATGTGTCCACGGTCTCTACCGGCTCGTGATCGAACGACCGTTCCCGGAAGAAGCCGTCCGCGATCGTCGAGGCCGGTCATCATAGCGTGAGAATTTCCACACCGTCTTCCGTAATCGCCAGCGTATTCTCATAATGAGCGGCAGGAAGACCGTCTGCTGTCATGATGGTCCAACCGTTCTTTGCAACACTGATATGCCGACTGCCTAGCGTGACCATCGGTTCAAGCGCGAACGTCATCCCCGGTCGGATACGAAGGCCACGCCCACGTCTGCCATAGTTTGGCACGTCGGGATCTTCATGCAGTTCATAGCCTACCCCATGACCTGTTAACTCCCGCACTACGCCGAAACCGTGCGCCTCACACCACGTCTGAACAGCTGCACCGACATCGCCTAAGCGTTTACCTAGACGAACTTCTTTCAATCCTTCGAAAAAAGCTTGCTCCGTCACCTCGACGAGTTCGCGCGCACGAGGATCCACTTCCCCAATGGTATAAGTGCGAGCCGCATCGGTATGAAAGCCGTCAAGACACGCACATACATCTAACGAGACAATCATGCCTTCTTCTAAGATTTCCGTTTCGCTCGGAAATCCGTGCACGATTTCATCGTTCACAGAAATACACGTTGCCGTAGGAAACGGCGTCGGACCACCGGACTCGTAGCCGAGGCACGACGGAGTCGCGCCGGCCTCTACAATGAGCTCGTGAGCGATACGATCAATGGTTGCCGTAGAAATGCCAGGGCGCATCATCGGCGCGACCGCCTCAAACACGCGCACAAGAATGGCGCCTGATGCGCGCATTTTCTCGATATCCGCCTTTGATTTCAGCCGAATCACTACGACAACTTCTCCTCAATAAGCTCAAACATCTCGCGACGTGTCTCATCCGTCAGTTCACTGATCGAGAAAGAAACTCGTTTACCCTGTTTCTGATAATAATCCAGCAAAGGATCCGCCTGATCGTGATATTCTTTCAGGCGCTTCATAAAAGTTTCTTCCGTGTCATCAGAGCGCTGGATCAGCCTGCCGTTACAGTAATCGCAGATGCCTTCAACTTTGGGCCGCATGGCGGCGGTTTTCAGGTTGTAAGGCTGACCGCAATCACTACATACTCGGCGGTACACAATGCGGTCGATAAGAATCTTTTCATCGACATCGAGATCGATAACAAGATCGAGCGATTTGCCGTGGCGTTCAAGAATGATATCAAGTGCTTCAGCCTGCGCAAGTGTGCGCGGAAAGCCGTCAAACACAAAACCATCCGCCGCTTCACCTCTTGTCAGCAGGTCATCCACCATTCCGATCACGATGTCATCAGGAACAAGCGCGCCGCGATCCATATAGTCACGAACTTTGCGACCGAGCTCAGTGTCTTCCTCGCGAACCTTCCTAAGAAGATCTCCCGTTGACAAATGCTCAAGCGCATATTTTTCGGTGATGACCTTCGACCACGTGCCCTTTCCGCTGGCAGGTGCTCCCATCAATACGATACGTTTCTCTTTTTTCATTAGTCAAGAAATCCTTTGTAGTGGCGCATCAACATCTGAGCCTCAAGCTGCGTCACGATATCCATGGCAACACCGACCAGGATGAGCACTGCCGTACCGCCGAACCAGATACCCTGCATACCGGTGATTAAACCGAGCAAAGAAGGGGTAAGGACGATGATGATCAAAAAGACCGACTCGACCCAGTTCAGATGTTTAGCTGTACGACCAATAAATTCTGCCGTTGGGCGTCCGGCACGAATTCCCAATATGTAGCCGCCGTTCTTTTGCATATTTCGGGCAACCTCAAGCGGATTGAAGCTGATCATCGCGTAGAAAAAGGTGAACGCGATAATCAGCAGAGCGTATACAACATAATAGAGTGGGTTGGAATTGAAATTCATTAACCACTGCGCAAACTTGCCCTGCGACCCCGTCATTGACGCGATCGTCGACGGCACCATCAAAAGCGACATGGCAAAAATGACCGGCAAGACACCGGACTGATTCACCTTGATGGGTAGATAAGTGCTTTGGCCGCCGTATACTTTGCGACCGACGACGCGCTTCGTGTACTGCACCGGAATACGCCGTTCCGCGCTCTGCACAAATACAACGAAAGCGATGAGCACGACAAACAGCACCAGCACGACGAGCACGAAGAGGATCGCAAGCGCGATGCTTCGAACCGCCGTGATGTTCTGGAAATAAACAAAGAGTCGCGACGCGTACCCGGGAAGGCTGCTGGCAATACCGATGAAAATAATCAAGGATACACCGTTGCCTACACCGCGCTGATCGATCTGTTCTCCGAGCCACATCACAAAAGCCGCTCCTGCCGCGAAGCTGACAATGACTACGACGAGACTGAGCCACTCCGGAATACCCGGCGTTGTCACGCCGCGCGTCAAAAGTGCGTAAGATGTCGCCATCACAAGCCCCAATCCCAATGTAACGTAGCGAGTGATTTTCTTAATCTTTTTCTGACCTTCCTCGCCTTCCTTGGAGAGGCGCTCAAGCGCCGGGATGGCAAACGTCAGAAGTTGCATAATAATGGACGCGTTAATGTACGGCGACACGCCGAGCGCCAAAACAGAAACTGACTTAAACGCGCCGCCCGAGATGATGTCGAGGAACTGTCCCAACTGACCGAAACGATCGACGAGCGCCGAAAAGGCCGCCGCGTCAATCATGGGAGTAGGGATCGCTACACCGAAACGATAAATCAGAATGGCAAAGAATGTAAATACCATCTTCTTGCGAAGATCAGGTATTCTCCAAGCATTCATCATGGTCTGAAACATTCCGCCCATTTCAGATCACCTCGCAACTTCCGCCTGCCTTCTCAATTTTCTCTTTTGCGGAGGCAGTAAAGACCTTAGCTTTTACATCAAGCTTCTTAGAAAGCTCTCCCTTGCCCAGGATCTTGAGGCCGTCGCAAGCGGCGGACACTTTGATCACTCCGGCTTCTTCAAGCGTCTTAAGCGTCACTTCCGATCCTTCTTCCATGCGCATAAGTTCGCTGACGTTGATCGTCACATATTGCTTCTTAAAGCGTTTATTCGTAAAGCCGCGTTTCGGCAAACGCCGGTACAACGGCATCTGGCCACCCTCAAACTGAGGACGCACTCCGCCTCCGGATCTGGATTTCTGACCCTTCTGGCCACGTCCGGATGTTTTACCTCTGCCGGAACCATAACCGCGGCCGACACGCACAGCTCGCTTACGCGATCCCGGCGTGGGTGAAAGTTCATTAATCTTCATCGCTTTCTCCTTCTACTTCTTCAGCGACCACGAGGTGGCGCACCTTATGGACCATGCCGCGGATAGCTTTATTATCCGGCTGAATAACCGTATGGCCGATCTTGCGAAGTCCGAGCGCATGCACCGTCGCGACTTGATCTTTTCTGGCACTGTTCGTGCTTCTAAGGAGCGTAATTCTTAATTGAGCCATACCCTTTACTCCTCCTTACAAAATCTCGTGCTTGTTCTTGCCGCGGAGTTCAGCGACCTGCTCAAGCGTACGAAGGGATTTCAAACCCTCAAATGCCGCGTTGACAATATTGTTCGGATTTGCGCTGCCGAGAGATTTTGTTCGAATATCTTGGATGCCCGCAAGTTCACAGACCGCACGCAGCGTACTGCCCGCGATGACGCCTGTACCTGCGGCAGCAGGCTTAAGAAGCACTTTCGCGGCACCGAATTTCCCTACAACTTCATAAGGAATCGTGCTCTTATACGTCGCGACCGTGATCATGTTCTTTTTCGCCGCTTCAACGCCTTTGCGAATCGCTTCGGGAATCTCGATCGATTTGCCAAGTCCCTTACCAACGCGACCTTTGCCGTCACCTACGATGACCAACGCGACAAAACGCGGGTTGCGTCCGCCTTTAACGGTCTTGGCGACGCGGCTGATATTGATGACGCGCTCTTGGAGTTCGTTCTCCCGATCGCGATCTTCGCGACGCTCGCGTTCACGGCGGTCACCGCGACCGCGGCGTCCGCGTCCGGAACGCTCATCTCTGCTTTCACGGTTATCACGATTGTCACGATTAAAATTCTTACTCATGTGCTTCTTTCTCCTCAAAAGATCAATCCGGCTTCACGCGCGGCATCAGCCAACGCGGCGACACGGCCGTGGTAGTCATAACCGCCGCGATCAAACACGACGCTTTGAATTCCTTTTTCGAGCGCACGTTCGGCCACTTGTTTGCCGACCGCTTTCGCCGCCTCAATGTTACCGCCGTTTTCTAGCATCTCACGAAGCTCCGGGTCAAGTGAAGAAGCCGCAACGAGCGTATGATGCTCCTCATCATTGATGATCTGCGCGTAGATATGCGAAGCGCTTCTAAACACGCAAAGTCTCGGCCGTTCAGCCGTTCCCGACATCGCTTTGCGAATACGGGCATGACGACGCTGACGCAACGCGTTGCGTGATGGTTTCTTAATCATGGTTTACCCTCCCTTCACGCCGGATTTACCGACCTTGAGTTTCAATACCTCACCGGCATAGCGGACACCGCTGCCCTTGTAAGGATTGGGGGGACGGGACGCTCTGATTTTAGCAGCAAGTTCACCGACGAGCTGCTTATCTGCACCGCGCACTGAAATTCGAGTCGGCCTCGGAACTTCAAAGGTAATTCCCGCAGGCGGGTCAAATACGACCGGATGCGAGTATCCCAGATGCATCACGAGCTTTTTGCCGTCCAGTTCCGCGCGATAACCCACGCCGACGATTTCAAGATTCTTAAAAAAGCCGTGGTTTAATCCATGAACCATATTGTTAATCAGTGAACGGGTCAAGCCGTGCAATGAGCGCAACGCGCGTGAGTCATTCTCGCGCGTTACGAGGATCTGCTGATCTTCTACGACGACATGAATGCCTTCGTGTAATTTCTCCTCAAGTGAGGCGTCACCTTTAATGACCTTGATGACTTCGTCGCCGATCTCCACTTTCGTCCCTTCGGGCAAAGGGATCGGCATTTTTCCAATTCTGGACATAAGTCTCTCCTGCTCTTTAGATTGCGGGCAAAAGCCCATTTCAGAGTGTCGCGCGAGCGATTACCATACGTAGGCGAGCACTTCGCCGCCGACAGATGCCCGACGCGCGTATTTATCTGTCATCACGCCCTTTGATGTTGAGAGAATGGCGATGCCGAGCCCCCTCTGAACGCGGGGCAAATTCTCCACATCGGCATAAATGCGAAGTCCCGGCTTGGAAATCCGCTTAATGCCCGTGATAACCGGTTTACTGCCGTAATATTTCATCGTGACTGTCAAGACTCCTTGCTTGCCATCCTCACGATACGTCACCTTCTCAATGTAGCCTTCGTCCACGAGGATGTCGGCAATGGCGCGCTTGATCTTGGAAGCGGGAATTTCACATGTGGTTTTACCGGCTCTTCCGGCGTTACGAATGCGTGTTAGCATGTCCGCGATAGGATCAGTGATCTGCATGCTGTTCCTCCTTCTTTACCAGCTGGCCTTGCGCACACCGGGAATTTCACCCCGATACGCTAGCTTGCGGAAACAGAGACGGCAAACACCGAATTTGCGCATATAAGCGCGCGGACGTCCGCAAAGCTGACAACGATTTTTCTTCCGAGTCGTATATTTAGGTTCACGCTGTGCTTTCATGATTTGCGATTTTTTCGCCATGGTATCTCCTCCCTATTACCTTCTGAACGGCATGCCGAGCGCGCTCAAGAGCGCTTTCGCTTCTTCATCGGTTTCCGCCGTCGTCACGATAACAATATCGAGACCTCGAATCTGGTCGATGCTGTCGTACTCGATTTCGGGGAAAATCAGTTGCTCGCGTGCGCCCATGGCATAATTGCCGTGCCCGTCGAACGAGTTCGGGTTCGCACCGCGAAAGTCACGCACACGGGGTAAAGCGATACTGATCAATTTGTCTAAAAACGCGTACATGCGTTGGCCGCGCATCGTGACCTTCACGCCATTCTTCATACCTTTGCGGATTTTGAAGTTGGCGACAGATTTGCGCGCGTACGTCACGATCGCTTTCTGACCGGCGATGGTCGTCAAATCCTGAATGGCGCCCTCAACGACTTTCGGGTTTTCACGGGTATTGCCGACGCCCATGTTAAGAACGATCTTCTCAAGTCGGGGAACTTGCATAACCGAAGTGTAGTTGAATTGCTTCATCAGCTCATCGACGACTTCATTTTTGTAGTGATCATAAAGTCTGCTCATGCGTCACCCTTCTTTCCTTCGTC
>JAAZKK010000039.1 GCA_012799825.1 Clostridiaceae bacterium
AAACGCCTATCCTATGGACGGTGTAGTCTCCAATTACTAAAAGCGAAACTTCTTCTGCCTAATATTTTTTTACCTTCAAATACTCAAATATAAGGAAGAACCCTTTACGTGCGGAACGGTGGCTCAATGTGCGGCGGAACGGCGGCTCCGCCGCACCGTAATATCCAGATATTGTTTTTCCGAGCGGTTTCTTTCGTTTTCTCTCTGAAAACAATGTCCAGCTACAGTTTTTTGATAAATATGGCGAGTATTTAGGTGCGTTTATCCCAAGACGTCTAGTCGCATCCAGTTCTCTCACCATGCAACAGGCTCTAGCCTATAATGATGAAAGCGAGAGACTTGAAATAGCGAAACAATTTGCAATGGCTGCCGCTCATAATATTAGAGAGAATCTAAAATACTATTCTCGTCGCAGCGATCGTCTAATTTTAAAGCAAACGATCGACGAAATAACATCGTTAATTCAAGAAGAAAAAGAGACAGAGAAAATATCGGATTTGATGCTGATAGAGGGACGAATTCGAAGAGATTATTATAATTGTTTGAACGATATTCTGCCCGCTGATGATTTTCCCTTCATTAAGAGAAGCAAGCAGCCACCGGAAGATCCTATCAATTCCCTGATCAGTTTTGGAAATACACTTCTTTATCGTAGGATAGCCAAGGAAATATATAAATCAAAACTAGATATTAAGATCGGCTTCTTGCATGCAACGAATCGGAGATATGAAAGTCTCCATTTGGATATTGCGGAGATTTTTCGCCCCGTGATTGTCGATCGGATCATTTTTACGCTCATTAATAAAAAAATGATTAATGAACAGTTGCATTTCGAAAATCTCAACAATAACGCAGTGTACCTAAATAAAGAAGGTAAAAAGATTTTCGTTAGAGAGTTTGAGCTTAAAATGGCACAAAAACTCAAGCAGGAAAATGGATGCAGGGTCAGTTACGGAAATCTGATTAAAGCTGAAATCCGAAAACTGATCAGGTATTTTGAAAAAGGAGAAGAGTATAGGGCATTCAAATATTTCTTGTAGGCAAAAAGTTAAACATCCTGAAGGCAAAATTTGACTGAGTAATCAATATGAGGTGAAAGATGTTTGTAATACTTACCTATGATATCGGCGCCAAGCGAGTCTCGAAAATAATGAAAATTTGCAGAAAATATCTACTTCATGTGCAAAGATCAGTGTTTGAGGGCAACATCACAGAAGCTCATTTGAAGAAACTGAAAAATGAATTGGATAGAGAAATTGAAAAAAACCTCGATGGAATTTGCATCTACGAGTTTGACTCCACAAAATACTCTCGCAAAGAACAGATAGGGCTTGTCACAGATTATTCTAATATAATCGACTAAAAAGTCCGTCAATCGTTTTAGCTTGATATTTCAGCCTTTGCGTGTGTTTTCTTACAGCAAAATGAGAAGAAAATGGCCTAAAAGTTGCCATTTTCGATCAAAAAGTCCGTCGATCTCCTAGACGAGAACTCACAAAATGGACGAAGTGCAAATAAGCTTGATATATCAAGGAAAATGAGTCATTGCTGAAAAAACGATTGACGGAGTTTTTTAAGGAGAAAGTGTGTATAATGAGGATAATGACAAAGAGCAAAGTGAATAAGGGCTATTTCTCGAGTCTTTAACCTTACCTATGAGGAATTGATACTTAAAACTAGCTACGTGTTGTTTAAACTCATCAATCCTTTAACCTTACCTATGAGGAATTGATACGATTTCAGGCTCAGACTTCGGAAACACCGGATCGCCTTTAACCTTACCTATGAGGAATTGATACCATTATATAGTCTGCCGTCTTCATAGCGGATTCTACTTTAACCTTACCTATGAGGAATTGATACTTCAAAATGTTCCCCTAGCTCAGTTTGATTTGAGCCGCTTTAACCTTACCTATGAGGAATTGATGCCCAGATTATTTACCAGTCTATGGGAAAGATGGGTTGGTTCAGACAGTCAAGCAATTGTTATTAAGTTGGTCTGCTTGACTACCTTTTGTAATGGTGAGGAACTGGTTATGGAAATCTCGGCCACCGAAGGCTGGCCTTCTGCGAGAGATTTCCAAGTTACATGTTTAGTCTGCTCGATTTCGTCTTGGCATTTGGGGAAACATTACATAAACTATGTTAAGATTCACCTGAATGGAGAAAAGAATTAAAGGGACGGGAGAAAACATCTCATAATCTATGTCAAATGGAGACGTACGGTTCGCCACAAAGTCTGAATCGTTTTAGAGAGAGGGTTCGAAATGAGTAAAAAGATTAAGCTGTTAATCCTAGTAGTCATTGTAATTGGTGTTGGTGTTGGTGTTTACTTTCTGCTTATTCCCCGAAATACTCCGTTAGACACAGTCAAAAAACTGGAAACCGCATTGAACGAATTAGACAATGAAAAGTTGCTGGAATGCTTTGATAGTGATGGAGAGAAAATACAGTCCGGGATGAACTTTCTCTTGGGCGGTATTTTAGAGGAAATAACCGGATTTAATACAAGTGGATTGTTTGATTTAGCAGAAGGTCTAGGCGGCTTATTTGCCGGACTCGGATTAAATCCGGAATATAAGATAACGGTATTGGATATTTATCCTGACGATTACAAATCAAAAAAAGTTTGCCTCGTTATGGTTCAGATCGATACTCAGATGCCACAGTCGCCACTCTTTGGTGAGTATTCACCAGACAGCTCGACGGAAATGGGTATTTTGCCGATGAAACTTATTAAGAGAAACTGGTTGATTAGTTTCAGAGCTTTAAATGAATTTAGCGCAAGCGAAATAGAAAGGCTTTACAAGTAAGAATTGCTGTTTATACAAGACTTTTTACCGCCTTTATCAAGACTACGTCAAAATCTGTTCTTGCACGGCGGTCTGCATCTTATAAGAAGATATGAAATCATGGGAAAGCGCATCCGAAAAGACATACCATGTAAAATTCTGTGAAATTCCTCCAGAAAAAGTAACCGTTGTCTTTCCTTGAGACATATCGATATCAAGGACGTTCTGCCATGCATACTTCGTCATGGCATTTGGCTCATATTTCATTTTCTCCGGTAAACTGCCATAGGAGACCGTTATTAATGAAATACCGTATCTTTCATAATTTGTCATGATCTTCTGGAGAAGCTCTCTATCTCTACGTTCGTACGAATTCGGCCAGCCGAAGACAATCATAGTCGTAAGCGGCAATCGTTTCTCCATTTCAACAACGGCGTTAAATTCAGTGACAGAGTCAAAACCTTCGATTATTTTATCGATATCTGCAAAAGAAGATACGAATCTTTTCAATGTAGATGTTAGTTGTTTCGGATTTCTGGGAATCCGTTCTATAGCAGACGTTCTCTCTAAAGGATATAGAGTTCCAATGGAAGACGCGTTAAAGCGTATTCCGTCAATGATATGTATCTTTCGCGTTCCGACCGGGTTTTCATTAATCGTCGCAAGTATCAAATTCTGCAGTGCTTCGTCGAGGTTCTTGCGTCGTGATGGAGAACAATTGACTCTTATCAAATACTCGTATTTATTACTCAATTCCACAGGCAGAAAGACACGTCCTTCTTCCGCGTCATAAAAATTGCCCATAACCGACTTTAACCAAAGGCGCTGTTCCTTTTCAAAGAACAGCGGGACAGCACAGGCACCGGGAGAAATTCTTTTGGAAGCGGTGTCGGGATTTTGAAAGACCGTTGGAGAATTCACATGCCAATATTTATTATTTTCCGATACTACTGCCTTGGTAAAATCTTTCATCTCGGAACTTGTAACATATCTTGCCTGCTCTTCTTTCAACAGAACCACTGATTCTTTTAGCTTCTCGATTTCATCGCTCGTCTCGAGAATACGCCCTTCTTTTAGTTGCTGTATGCGCTCTATGAATTCCTGCCTCTTCTTGTTAAGAAAATGCTCATCACATTTTGCGACGACATATACTCTTTGAGCATAAGGATCATTTGGAGACATGGGATCTATCATCATGGCCCAGTTGCGAAGTCGATTGAGGTTTATACGATAACCCGGAGGTGCCTCAATCGTTAGAATGTTTTGGCTGTCAAGATTTTGCTTCGCTAATTTCTGAAATTCTTTGATCTTCGACAGATAATCGTCGACCCTAGCAATCTGTTCCTCAATCTTTGAGATCCTGACGGCAGTATTTGCAGAAAAGACTGATGTAAGTTTTTCGATTTCACGCTCAGCTGAATCGATCTTTGACGTAAATTCACTCAATTTCATATCTATTTTCTTATAGGATTCAATGAGTGCACTCATATATAGACTTCCTTTCAGCTTTATCTAGCAAATACACCTCTCGTTTGTACATTGTGACCTAACAGCCATTCTCACTTCCTCGGGTTCAAGGGTCGGGAATGTTAAGAAAGGTGAAAACTTTACCAATGACGAGTCTTTGACCAGTGGATACTGCTCTGCATAAAGTCGGAAGCCTATGCCGTAAATATCAGAGCGTCTTTCAGAAATGATCTCTTGCTGTGTAGCAAAATAGGTTTCCCCAATATGATACAGGAATTGCAGGGCAGCCCATACTGCCATCCCTTCGTAAACGATATCGCAAGCGATATTGGTACAAGCAGGATCGTTCATGCGATAGATCGATCGGACTCGACGTTTATTCCAGTTGCGAAACTGCCAGATGTGTGTCAGCTCATGAACCATCGTATTTATAGTCGCTAATCTGGGGCTACCGTTTTCCATCACGATGCTGAATTCGCCCCTCTTCTTTTGAGCGTATCCAAGAACTCTTGCGGCAACACGTGTGCTTGGTCGAAAGACCATTCCCACTCCCTTGGCCACGGTTCTGGCATCAGCAGTTTTTATCTTAATAGGCTCTTTGAATCTGATTTCGAAATAATCTTCCATTAGCCTCAAATTCCGATAAAACAATTCCTTGAAATCTTCGAGACTGGAAATTGCGCTAGCTGAACAATCATTGCAACGTATACGCCCATCGTTTAGGCGCTCATAGCTGACGCCGGTCAAAGGTACATGACAGAAATCGCATTGATTCACCGCTTCAATATCCAGCAAGCTCTTGGCAAAGGAGTCTCTCGTTCTTGCGAGAGTCAGCGCATTATCCGTCCAACCGCGTATTCGTAGATATTTTCTTAGTTCGTCTACGCTAATTCGTCCATCGATCTCTTCAAAGCCCAGCTTTAAAAAACACTCGCGCTGATAATCGGACTCAGTGAGAGGAGCGATTCCCATCTCATTAAAATTACTCTCCAAATAATCGTCTTCCGGCATTCCTTCCGGGTCAAAAATATCTGTTCCGTCGACATGGACAAGCTCAGGATCTTCTGTCTTCGTCGGTTCAGCTTCATCTGCCGGCCGTTCCGGTTCAGATTCATCTGCCGACCCCTCCGGTGCCAAAGGCTCAACAATATGTGCAGGCTCATTGTCTGGAGTTGAATTATCTTCCTCCGGCTGATCAAGAGCTTGTTCCGTTCCCTCGGTATCCACTTCTTCGACTTTAACTTCTTCCGGTCCGAGGTCAACATTCTCCGGAACACTAGTTTCCGGAACTTGGTCTTCCGGCTGTTGAGAGTCATCTTCATCCTTTTTAGGTTCAGGTACCTTCTTAGGTTCTTTTTTCCCGAATCCAAAAAATCTTCGAATTCTATCAAGGATTCTGCGTATCCACCCGCACTTCTTCTTTTTTTCTTGTTCTTCAACGACAACAACTTTTGCCGGTGTCTGCTCTTCGACGACAGGTTCTCGCATTTTCTCAGCGTGCCAGTCTAAAAAGTCGGCGAGAATCTCCATAAGCTTCATGAAATTCTTTTCCACCGCGCTTAGAAGACCTAGATCAATATCACTGTCCTCGACGATATAAATATATTCTCCATCCATCTCTCCATCCATTTGATATACCATGTAATTCAGCATACCTTCGATGCCTTCCGGTCGTTTAGTCATTGCAGTAATATACTGCCAGCCATCAGGAAAGACAGATCTGAATATCTCAGAAAGCAAAAGGCAGATCGTGAATCGGATTTTATCATCGGATTCCGGGAGCTTTATACAGAGAACAGATTTGTTTCGATACTTTCTCTTATAATTGCAGATGGAAGGATCATCCGAAAGATCAATGATTCTTGCGGTCCTAAGGTTATGATTGCCATCCATCTCCAAATAGCCCGAAGTATCAACTTGGAAATCCATTTTGACTTCTGAAAATTCAATGTCACCAATGCTTTTTGCTGAGACGATCTCTTTTGTACTGCTTGGATCAAAGATATACTTTCTGATTTGTCTATAATATTTTCTTCCGTCAAATAAATCGGATGCTCTGTGCAGCACAACACCGCTTTGAGGCGAAATATGCTCCACTGAGTAATGCTTGCCGTCATAGGTCACCAGCTGACCCTTCATGATTGTCTGGGTGACATGACTAAACATCTTCACGTCGATATAGTTTTCTTCATCTTTTTCCTCTTCGAGAATATAATATGCACTCTTAAGTGAATCAGAGAAATACTTCTCGAATTTTTCATCAGGAATCCTGTATATACAAGAAGAAACGGGTGTAAACTCATCGGCCATGTAACGAATCGTTCTGACAGTAAAAATTGAATCCTCTGCATACGTATATTTTTGAAGAAGCTGCGAAAGCGTTCCGAAAACATCATTCGTTTCGATGCCCGCGAGATGAAGTTCCCTAATCACTTCTTCCTCCCTCACAGGCATGAGCGTCATCATTAGAATAAGCTTTAGAATCGTGTTTCTTTCTGTTTTCGCATAGTCCGGAACATACGAAGGAATAGCGTTTGGATTGGAAAGAAACATTTGACGATTGTAACGCATATAATCTCTGAGCAAATAATTCTCAGACAGTATGTTGACGAATATCTGATTTTTACCGCGTGATAAATACGTCCGCATCATGCTAAACATGTTGCAAAACTCATCTTCTACAATCAAAAATTGCTCTTTTGTAACATCGGAACTCCACAGATTTGAGACAAAGTCAATCTTTTCGTAAAGACTCTTTTGCTGAGTCGGCAAATTCATGTATCTGCAGATCGTCGAATGGTATTGCCCGGCTATCCATTTAATATCTTTAACAGGAGCTTTTGTCTCACTGTACCAGGTGGCCTTTGGTACCTGATTCTTTATCGCTATGGCAGCCAGCTCAATACCATTACCTAAATACTTCATCTGTTTGTCGAAGAGGCGTTGACGACTGAAGTCTCCATCTGCATTCCACATCATTGCCGTGTAATTACATCGCGGCACAGGCGGTGCCACGACATCCGTGATCTCCGCACGGAGCAAATGAGAGAGTGTATCAACTAAGCCGTCCGTATTTCTATCGCAAACACAATATACAGGCTGCTCCTCATTTTCCCCCATTTCGTCTGCCAAGATACTCAGTGCGACTTGACTTGTATTGATCATAACCGAGGGTTCTATCAACAAGACAAAATCAGTCTCATGAAAAAATTCGCGATTCGCACGAAGTATATGTTTGTCGTACATCTGCTTGGAGGTAAGAATACCAACTTCGCACTTTGGTTCATTATTAGAAAGATCGTCCACTCTCCACATAGAACGCATATGCATGTTTTTGTGCAAAACATCCGTGACCCATCGTTTGACATCTGCGGCAACTGTTTTCCTTCCACATAACACAACACACTTTTTACCTGAAAGAAGAGCTGTAACCATCGGCAAAGTGATATACATGCTTGCGTCGCGATAAAAGGGATTGAAGAAGATAACATTGCGCCGATGCATCATTTTTAAGGTTGCTTGAAAAGCGTCAACATCTGCTGTTTTGTATCTATCGGCAGTATCGAAATATTCGGCGGTGATCCTGTCCTTTGAGTCCTTTGAATCTTTAAGCTGCTTAATTAAGTCCGCAGGTGTCTGAACAGCGATATATTCATTGCCGGTGTGTGCGGAAGGCAGGGGTTCAGGGAGAATTCTTTCAAGGATCTCTCTGAGTTTATAGTAATTGCCCACACGCCTCGCATCAGCCTCGTCTCCCAAAATGCTGTGCATAAACTCTTCTTTTGTCTGTCCATTAAGAAAATTATAAATCTCATTGACAACAGCGATGGCCGCACAGGGGAATATCATCATCCATATAGGGGAACCCGGCCCTCTCACCCAAGTAAATCCAAGATAGATCCCCGAAAAGATCACTACTGCCCAAAGCAATGCCAGAAAGTACCCGCGAAAATTTTTCCACTGTTTTTTCAAAAACCACTCGTCATATTCATCGTCGTAATGGTAAATATTCAATGAAAAAACCTGAAGTATCTTGTTGCTCTTAAAGATTGCTGTTATCAAAGGTCTTAAAACTAATCTGACAGCTATGTATCCCGTCAGCAATAAAACATTGGCAATTAGCAGATCCGCTCTGGTTAATATCTTTACCTGTCCAAAAAGTCCCACGACTATACTAAAAAATCGTACCAATATGAACATGCCTATTCCCGAGAAAAGAAAGGAGATGATAATTAACGGGAATTGCCTTATCCTGCGACTTTTTCGCGCATTACAGGATATTTGCAGAACGCTTAAGATGGATACGAGGAGCACTGACAAAAGTATTTTTAATTCATTCATCATCGTAGAGTTCCTCTCCGACAATCTCTATTCTGTTTGCAAAATTATGTAGGGCTTCTACCGTCATCCCTGATGAATTGACTTCTACCGAATGCGGCCTTCCGACATCAAAGGCATACAATTTGTTTTCTATAGGAGACACCGAAGTATCCACATCCATCCTTACTTCAGGTTGTCTGGACGTAAAGTCAACATCTAGATAAAAGGCTCTGCTCCATTTTTTGAGTCTGCCCAGTAGACCATTGATGGCCCTCATATGTTGGTGGTTAGCAGAATATTCCGAATAGGCAATATGCTTTTTGCGCTTAGAGAGACGCCGATATGAGCTTCCTCTGGAGTGACTGGCAATGTTGCTCATGTAGTCAGAATAGTTTCCTGCCTCTTTTACAAGTTGACTGTAAACGCCCGTAATATACCGGTTGTACGAGTCAATCCGTGAGTTGAGTTTAGCTTTCTGAGATACCAAGGCCCCTATCGCAGCTAATCCTGCTAATAAAACACCTAGGGCTACAATGCTGATCCATGCTAATATGGATTCTCTGCCAAACTGTAGCCATTGAATAAAGGCAGGCAGAGCACTGAATAATATTAATAAGGATACAATGATAAATGAAATAATTGCCGGACCTTTCATAACTCTGCCAAGCAAACTCTGCCGTACATTTTCTGAAATTTCATGCATTTCATCGCTACACAATACATCTTCAGACGGAAGCATACCTTGGATATCGACGATCTGTCGATGAAGATCATGCAATTCCCTTTGAAGATCTTCTTCCTGGTACTTGTTCAGAGGCTCTACTTCCTCTTCCGTACAACTGCATTTTAGGCGCATATTGTCCGCTGTTCTATCGAGCGCTCTTTCAACCTGACGTATCGATGTGGCTAATTCTTCTTCTACCTTCCCCTTCTGTTCATACCACATCGCCAAATCCGAGTTCGAGCCGCGCGAGAGGAGAGAGAACTTTGCGGAATCAACAATGCGTTCTCCAGACTTCGGTAAATTTAAGAAAACAGGCACCTCAACTTTGTATTGAGGTAAATCCGCTTCGTCACTGATTTGACTTTCAATACTCCTCTTGATGTTTCTCTCGATTGTCCATTTGGCATCTTGAAGTCTGTTTGCAAGGCGCTGAAAGGACTCAGTCATATTGTCTTGATCCATCAAAAGATTTAACGAATATAGTCGATAGGCCTGCAGAGTGCCTGAATCCCATTCATTCGTTGAAAGCAACAAGACGGAATACCAGAACGCAAAGTCATCCGCATCCTTTTGTACCGGGCCATGACGGACGAAATCATAGACGAGGAACCTGCAAATACTAGGATAATGATTTCTCTTCCAAAAAGTCGAACGTTCCGATTCCTTAGCGTGCGGGCACTTCCAGATATGGTCAAGATTTTCTTCTTCTTGATCATACTTCCCCTGAAGCGTCACCAGAATGATTGAGGAAGGACGTTTTCCGTCAAATTGATACTTCTCTTCCAAAGCCTGGTGCGCGCGCTTTCGCTCTTTATCCTCAATTGGAACATAGATCGTTCTCGGGGATTTGTATTCTTCATCAATGATTTCTGACTTAAAGTGAATCTCCAAAGGGGGAAGCCCCCCCAACATGTGAGTCAGCCGCACGAGAGGGATCTGGCTCTCCTCAACCGTATCACTGCCCTCTTTATTTACAAGAAAATCATATGGATTTTTTGGATCCGTTTCACACGACGCCATGCAGGGTCCATCAAGGTATCTGACGATAATGGCGCACCACTCCCGCTTGTCTTCCGTCAGACTGTTTAGCTCAGGAAGAGCAGTATCAATGGTGGTGCCTGATTCAACCCACTCGCAGACACTTACTCTTTTATTACTGATGGCTTCGGCAAAAATCGGTTGATGTTGCAAGAATGAATCCATCGATTTTTGATTTTGAATAATAATGGAGTGCGTAATAATCACCACCTTAACCATGCCATATGGATACTATACAAATGCTGTTTTCTCAATTCTTATTTTCATCTCTCAATATTTTTACTTTGCTCTGAACGAGGTTAGCATCGTTCGTTAAATGCAGTTCACGGAGTGCATTCGTTATGACATCTCCTGTTTTTTCAAACAGCGACTCCCGGTAAATATTAGGTTGATATTCACTTTCAAGGGCAACGGACTCCAAATGTTTATTAAACTGCTCCATGATTATTTTCCCCGTAATCTCTGAAAGTTCACTCTTCTTGCAGAACCTCATTAAATACCTCTTAATTTCCTCAATCACGACCTTGAGCATCTCAACGACGTCTTCCTCATAGTATTTATCAACATGACAGGATTTCTTCATCAACATCGCGAGATCAAAAATGCTTTTCGAGGGAGCCTTATTCTCACCAAGCCCTGGCTCATCAAGAGAGAAGGCGTTCAAATCCTCGAAGGTCTGACTTTTCTCAAGTGGGGTACCTTCGTGAAGATCGTCGTTTATCAGTGTCTCAATATCTAAATGGATTTTGCGTACCAGTTCCGGATATATAGCGATGGCGTCAAGCACTTCATAGAGTTTGTCGCATGGTGTTCCGTTGGATACCACGAGCTCGTCGTCATCCATTTTAAGCATAACATTTCGGAGTTTATAAACTCTCTTATCCGAACTTTCATCCGACAAACGGATGTATTGCTTAACCATTGCCCAGAAAAAGGCAGCGTAAATATCATATTCCTGTTTCTTCTGATGACCTTCATCAAGATCCGGCATCTTCGTAACAATATGCCAGCGCCTGTCAATATGAGGATTTATCTGCCTGCTGCGATGAGCCACTGGATGGATATCAGCCACAAACGAATAGTAAGCTTTAAAATATTCACCACCTTTCCGATCATGTGTCATGGATTTTTCAGGCGGCGCAAATTTACTCAAGTCGTTTGCCCTCAGCCCATAAAACGCCTGATAGAACATGATCATATTCTTAGGAATATCCTCATCCGGCTCTCCTCCATAGTTCATGAGCTCCGTCCGGATCAAATGAGCTCTAGGAGACTCATCTCCTCTATCCGGTTCCATCTCGTTGTTGAAAGTGCAGGAGTGAATAGGATCTCTTGGCTCTCCCATAGGAGTTTCGATAAACGGGCAAGACAGCGAGCGAGTAGATGAAATGACATCGCGTACGTATTGATCGATCAGATCGTGCACATTTTCTTCTTCTTCAAGATTAAGGAGACATTCCGCTTCTTGTTCAATAGCATCTATGATATCGACATCCAGCTCATTGCCATAACTCCTCATGACGGTGTTCTCAAAGTAGCCGATAATGCCTTTATCAAACAATTCACCAAAAAATCTATTGTTATTCGGCTTATCTCTCATCAGTGAATAGTCAAGAACTCGCTCATATATTTCCTTTGCAAGCTCAGAGTCAATCGCAACGTAACCTCCGGTATACGGCTTATTGTCATAGATCTTGTCAAGGCACTCTCTAGATGCGCAGACAAAGCGCACCGTAGTTCCTTTGCTGACACTGAATTTTTTGCAAATATCCTCTATCTCATTGCCAAGCGTTTCTATTTTTTGCTCAAGCGAGTTATAAAAGCCTTCAAAAGAACTAATCAACGAATCGATATAGTTAATTCCTCGGGATAGAACAACGGACTGCGCGCATTGAGTTTGATAATCAACACTTTTCTGCAAAAAAGTCTTAAATTTGCGCTTCATTTCCTCTTGATCACCTGTGGGCCGATTCGTCCATTTATGGAAAATTGATATTTTCTTATCCGTCAAGTCCTCTACAGTTTCTTCGATATCTTCCGTCTCGGTATCATCAAAAGTATTTTTCTCAAATTGCTCAAAAAACAACTTGCTATCATCAATTTCTCTGTTGAGAACTTGTCTATGTCTATTAAAAAGTTCAAGGATCTTAATCAACATGTAGCGTATCGCGTTGGGATGCATGTATTTATTATCAGTGCCGACGAGATGAGTCGCCAGTTTATAATCCTGCCCCAGATCCGATTCGCCGGTTCTCGAACCTTTAAACATGGAATAGGCTATCGTCTGAGAAACCTCTTCCACATATAGATCCGACATCAATCGATATTCATTGGCAGCAGTATAAGCGGAGACAAAATCATTCCAGTCATTTCCTAGGTGAAATATTTGTTGTCTGGCATCTTCATACTTTGCATTCAATTCACTAGAGCTGTCCTTGACATCTTTTGCCGTTTTTGCCAAGACTGCCTGGACATATTCTTTCCATTTGTCTTTTGTTCTTGTCACACCCTTTGAATAGACTCCCGTAGATTTAATAATGGCTTTGGCGAAGGGGTCATCGTGTTTTGCCGCAGATTCTATTTGATGGACATAGAAGGAGGAAAGAGGCTGCTCTATGACGACAAGACCCTCTTCGCGCTTCAGATCGTTTTCTTTGCGCAATTCCTTATAGAGATTGTCAAAGAGCATCCACTCCTTCGAAATACAGCTCTCTGCCCATTTCAAAGCAATAAATTTTCGAATATCTTCAAAGGGATAAATCAACATTGACGCACCGGCACCGGCATATCGGTTTCTTCTGCGTTCTTTGGCGAGTTTTCGAATCGTATTGTCCTCTGATGAACTAGAACGTTTATTCATTGGACCAATGGACTGAGCGTAGATACAGTTAGCCGCGTGATCCAGATATTGCTCATAGGAATTGAGCTTGCCTCCATCTGCGTTTTGAGCATCAAACAGAAAGCAGAAATCATATGGCCGAACTTTATACTCCTCGTACGCTGCCGATACAGGAGAGGGGAAACTGATCTTGACCGTGTCTCGATATCTCTCGTGGAGCGTATCATCTCCTTTCATCAAAAAAGCGTCTAGTTCGCGTAATGTCGCATATGCGTTTGCCTTTAAGTTGTTCCGCTCTCCATCCCCTTTAATCACTTCGTAAAATACCTCAGGAAGAATGAAGAAACCGCGCGTAATATTAGCACTTTGTCTGAAATGCTCTTTCAGATAGTTCCGAGTATAAAGAGCAACTGGAAGAATTAGCCCTGAACCGGTTCCCCCCGCAAGAGAACTGACGATCACGACGCGAAGCGCCTGTTCCGACTGGTTTTCTTCAACCCTGTATAGACTGTGTATGGCTTGATGCAAGGGGCCCATCTTTCCTGCGCGAATGACTGTATCGAACGCGAGTCTAGAAATAGATCTAACCTGACCTGCTCCTTCGGTGAGTGTTTTCCCGTTTAAAATCGCATTAACTGGGAACCAAGTGTCACGGGCACGGATATCTCTAGCCAGATATTCCCCGACCGTCTGTTTGGTTGAGGTCTGAATGGTTCTTACAAAAGGGTTGCTTTTTTTGATTCTTTTTAGATCGTCGATGTCCGTATCGAGCACAACGAAGGAGATATCCTTGCGCTGGGAACCGGTCACCATTCTGGTCACTTTCTCTACGATTTTTCCTCCGGCTCCGCCGAGACCTATTATCAGTGTGGGTGCGTTCATGAATCATTATCCTCCGGTTTCATATTTTTTATTCCTGGTTTGGATTGCAGGTGTATCTCCATCCAGGTCGTGTGGCGACTATCGTTACGCCGGCACTTATATCAAATCTTTTACTTTCTTTATCGATGGTTTCCCCATCAAAAGTGATGTTATCTTTCCTCGCAAAACTGTTGATGTTTGTCAAGCGCATCATCCGGCGTCCTCTCAGAGCGCGAACTTCCATCTTAGGAAAGCCGGCTACTCCCATCGGAACATACCTAATCTTTGCAGTTTGCGAAACGTACGGAATAATCGTCGACATTAAACTCTTTTCTACCCTTCCACTTAAAGTTTGCGGATCAACACCAAGTTCATCCGGAACGCATCTGATAAGCGGTCTATTCTTTAAGCTTCTTGGTAGGTAATTTTTAAACCAAGGAAGATAGCCAGCTAAAAAGAGTACGATAATTGCCAGAACAATCAGTTTAATGAAGAGGTCGTAGTTCCGTTCCCACCAAGATCTCATGTCTTGCATCTGTAGAGAACTCGCCATTTCCCCGCTCCAGGTTTCATCGTTGACTTTCTGTTCAAGGGTGAATGTATAGGGGCAATCACTATAAGTTCCGGTGGTCGGTTTGCCGTTTGGAAGGTTTGGTTTGACTCTAAAGATACCAATCTCTTCCGTTTTTTCGACCGTAGGCTCACCGAGTTTGAAGTCTTTTTTACTCGTGTCAATGTGCATCCTAGGAATATCCATTACATCCCATTGCTCACGCGTCAGTTTTTCACCATCTATTTTTGCCTCTATTCGGATATACTCCTCTTCCTTAAAACCATCAGAGTCCACTACATAAGTAGGATTGTCGATTACTTGGAATCCAATCGATTTATTGTTAAAAATATTGAATGTTAGGTTTGTGGAAACACTGTTATAGTCCAGATAATAAGCGGTTACATCAATTTCCACTGTTCCCTCTGTCAGTGTGAGAGTATCTCCGCTGGAGTATGATTTATCATCTCTCACCCCATTGTTTGTCACAAAGGCCTCGTAAGAAACATCGCCGAGAAGGGTAGAGTATGGCACGGCCTCATTCGTACCCGCTTTAACAAAGCCAAAGGAAACGGTATACTCGCCGGCTTCTAAATTCGATGTGTCTGAAACATCATGGCCATCGCTGTCTTTCAAATAGGCAGCTACTTCTATATTCGGTTTGTAATAAATCTCTAATGTCTCTGCGCCTGTGACTTCTGCTACATATTCATCAGCAGGAAAGTCATCACGAAAGGTAGCGATCTTCCCCAAAAGACCGGTATCTGGCATACTATCGAAATTGATAGCATCACATTCACTATATTTCACTTCGACCAGCTCTTTGGCACTTCGCGCTGAACTTCCATCTTTCCCCTCTATGCCACCGATGGAGACATTGGCTCCTTGTGCAAAAACAATCAGCTCACTCATCGGGACATCAAATGAAAATGATCCCTTATCGACATTAACATCTAATTTGTTGGAGTTAAAAACACGTGTGCAAATATCTGTTATCCGATTCAATATTTGGCTACTCGTCTTTGCTTCGACGTTATGAATTCCGTGACTGGGCTTATCTGTGATTCCTGCCGCATCTGGCCCTATGCCCAAAAATATGACTTGTATATCGTCAGGTTTTTGAGAGAAAAACTGATCGATTTCATTTTTCGCCAGCGCTCCATCTTCAAAGGCGCCGTCCGTCAAAACAACAAGCCATTTCTCATCGGCAGAAACCTTGTTCAGATCCGAGTAGGCTTTTACCACGGAGTCGAAAGGAGTATCGCCGGCTCTGGTCGTTTCTCCATGTATTTTTGATACATTTGCATTCGATCCATCTTTCCCGTCAAGCGTTATTCTCGCATTCGCAGTTGTACCAGACTGGTAGTCGCTCATAAAATAGACATTCATGCGATCTGTCTCGCCGAGCATAGCAGCGAAAACCTCCATTGAGTATTTCGCCTTAGACCAAGTATCTTGCCCCGCATACATGCTTCCGGAATCATCGTAGACAACATGGATCACTCTTGTAGGTGCATTTGTGTTGGCCGCACTAATCGGGATCGCAAAGAGCATACATAAAACGAAAACAATGAATATGCTAAACAATCGTCTCATCATTTCTCATTCTCCTCCTGGAGACTCCACAGCTAAAATTGAAAGCTAAAATCTCTGTTTGACATATCCGTTGGGCTTACCGTACTCATTGTAACACTACTGTAACATTTATTTGACTCCCAAACGTATTCGAATGATCGTACTATTTCTCAGTACTATTTCTCAGTAAAATCTTACGAGCAAAATCCTGCGCAAAAAATCAAGCGTACCTCCCCCCTTCAATATCCTAAGCGGAAAAATATGTTGAAAAGAACATTCTGCAATTGAACCTGTATTTCATTTTTATTCCAGCAGGGACATTATTTGTCCTGCAAAGTCTCCTGTTCAAGCTTTTCTTTGTTCTTGATGAAATCATTGAATTCGTCAGTATAGATTTCCAACACGTTAAGAAGCCGATTTGTTGATTCATTTTTGGTAAAAAGAAGCATCAATACCAAAAAATTATTCCACGTCAGTTCTCTTTTTCCATTTTCAATATTCATCACAGTATGTCTGCTAATACCCAGCTTCTCCGCCAATTCGTTCTGTGTCAGTCCTAGACGAACCCGGAGCATAGCCAGATTATCTGCCATGTTGGCCATGAGTTTATTTTTTGACTCTTCTGTCATTTTATTCTCTCAATCTATTCGACATATCACGGGCGATTATTGTCTCTTTGCTCCATGTGGTATTTCTCGTTATTCCGTGAGGGCAACCACGATTAGGCAGTAATCATGTCGAATCGTGTTCTTCCTGCCTATTTGTATACGCTCAGAAACTTAGGAACAAGCCACTTTAAGCGCTTTATGGAGTTGAGAACTGTCCATTGTGTGAACATCGTGTATCAGCGTTATCCCCATTTCATGGGCTCGCTGGATCATATGCTCCCGCCCCCCTGCTGTTTTGTCCATATATGTAGTCACCATTATTTTCCTTGCGTATTTTCCGCCAAATCTCTCGGCAACAGTGTTGAGTTTAAAAAATTCATCACTCGTCACTTCTCCATTTTTGCAAGAAATAAAATATGGAACGAGCCCCTTGATTGCCATGACATCGATTTCGTTCACAGTGTCTTTTTCCGGTTCTTCTTTTCCATGTATCACCCCGTCCCAATCAATGTATACGCTGGATAAGATGTCATGGAAGTACTTTTCCCCGCCTTTATAAGCCATTTGACTCATCTGCTGATGAACGATAAGTTCCAACACTGTTCCCGCTTTAGCTAAACACCTTCTAATCTGCTCGTTTTTGAAGGTGAAGCTGAATCCGTCATCGTCATTCTCATACTCAAATATTAATTTAGCTTTCTGTAGCTTGCGAAAAAAACCTCTGCTCCACTGCCATGGCATAATCCAACGAGGTCTTCCACTGGCACTCACGGGTCGCTCTTCATCTCTAATACCCGTTACCGTAACAGTCAAAGAATCCTGTGTTACATAGGAACTAAGAGCTGTGATCAGGAGGTTCCAGCTACTACAGTTTTCCTTGCTGATCTCCCATAATATGGAAAGATCCCTCTCAAATTCCTCAGACCAATCCCATCTATATGTCGCATTATCCTCAAAGATAACCGCTCCCCCATGAAGTTGAATCGTCTCAGGTACAGTTAGGAACAAGTCCCGATCTTGTGTTTCGGTCTCTTCATTAATAAAGCGAATAACCTTTCTGGAATTAATATTAATACTGTGAAAAGATATTTTTTCTCCCTGATCCAGCAGTGTTTTCGCTACAGAACCCACAGCAACGAGAGAAAGCTCATCCCCTCCCGTAAGATCGATAGCACAATGATGGTTTTCTTTTACAAGATCAATCAGTAACTCTTGTATTTGTGGAAGATTGTGTTTACCAACGACACGACACTCAATTTCTAACAAGATCCCTCTTTCATGAAATAAGGTCTGATAGTTCTGAATCTGACTTTTCATCTGCTTCTTATTCGCACCAATATAAACGACCTTATCGGGATTCAAAAGAAGCGTGCCGACGACATTTTCTATCGGTGATTTATCAAAGAACTCGATTAGCGTTTTAGACACTGTTTTGCCTTTCATCTCGATATTCATCTTTTCAATATCTAGAGTACTATATATCAAAGGACAAAACAATCCATTATGTTGCTATTTTCTACTTTATGTTTTGGACGCGAAGATGGAATCGCTGAAAATGAATGATGGATTTTTTGATGGAAAAGCGAGCATAACTGCTATTCTATAAAATATAATTACGACAACGATGATCCTGAAATTCGGAGGACGAGAATTGAAAACAACGACCGTGCGAGTAGTCATGTACTCTCTGCAATGGACATGGGGTATTATTCAAAACCTGTTAGGGTTATTGCTTATGCTCTGCATCCGAAAAAAAGCATTGCGTCCCTTTCACGGAGCCGTCGTTGTTGAATATCATGATCAGGCTTTTACGAAACGATTTGGGACTTTTGCTCTAGGTATGTTCATCTTTTATAAGAACACGGATCAGAATGTAAAACAAAATATATTGACACATGAATACGGGCACACCATACAGTCAATGATTTATGGTCCGTTCTTTATACCGATTGTAGGCTTTTGCTCCATTCGATGGGCACTAAGTTATTCGAAAAACAGGGAAAAATATAATGCTTTAAACATCTTCTATGCCGACAAGTACCCGGAAAAACAAGCAAACTATTGGGGTGAGAAAATATTAGGTCATAGAGGGATTTACTGGTAGCTTATTTTGAGCACCGGCGGAGGCTGCCTATCTTCGCAATACGAAAGCAATTAAGACAGAACCGTCTTGCCACTTGGAGAGGTCAACAGTAAGAAATAGAATGGTGGCATAATGTTATTAAGTAATGTAGCAGAAAGCATTAGCCAGATTCACAAGTTCACAGACAAGGAAATGGAGACAGGTCTGTTTCTTAGCTGTTGTCTGGCGCCGATATCAAGCCGGGCGACCTCATGCTCATCATAGACCATATAAACTTTGTGCCAGCTATCCGAAATTATTAGAAGAATGTAGGAGGCAGCAATGACCAAACGTGAAATCAAGCATCTAGACGGTGTTAGGCTCAGCGATCAGGGCGACTCCGTCGTCATCATTGACCAAAGCCTTTTGCCGAATGAAACAGTCTACCTCAACTTGAAAGAGGCGACAGACATGTATGAGGCCATCCACCAGCTGAGAGTCAGGGGGGCTCCTGCTATTGGAATCTTTGCCGGCTACTCCCTCTACTGTCTTGCTCTGCAGAGCACGGCAGAGGACTTCCCTGCCTTCATGGAAGAACTTAAGAAACAAGCGATTTACCTTAACTCATCGAGACCCACAGCCGTCAACTTGTCTTGGGCTCTGAAGCGCATGCTGGCCAAGGCTGAGGCAGGTTCAGGCAAACCTAGAGCAAAGATTTTATATGACTTGAGAGAAGAGTGTTTGGCCATTCACAATGAAGATATTGCGATGTGCAAGGCAATTGCCGAGCACGGCCTGACACTCATCAAGGACGGTGACGGCATTCTGACTCACTGTAATGCCGGCCCCTTGGCAACCTCACGTTACGGTACGGCTCTTGGACCTATCCTGATGGGCTACGAACGCGGTCTAAACTTCCGCGTCTTTGCCGATGAAACTCGACCCCTTCTCCAGGGTGCCCGCCTGACCTCCTATGAGTTGGAACAGGCCGGTGTTGACGTCACCCTGATCTGCGATAACATGGCTGCCATTGTCATGAGCAAGGGCTGGGTACAGGCATGCTTCGTCGGTTGTGACCGCGTCGCAGCAAATGGAGATACAGCTAACAAGATTGGCACCAGCGGTGTAGCCATCTTGGCGAAGTACTACGACATTCCCTTCTACGTGCTGGGACCGACTTCGACGATTGACCTCGATACAGCCACGGGCAAAGACATTGAGATTGAGCTTCGAGATCCGGATGAAATAAAGCAAAAATGGTACGAAAAGCCTATGGCTCTTCCTCAGACCCGTTGCTACAACCCGGCATTTGACGTGACGCCCCATAAGCTCATCGATGCCATCGTGACGGACAAGGGGATCTGTCGCGCCCCCTATGCAGAGAGTCTAAGAGCTTTATTTGAATAGACGGCCACACACAACCATTATCAACAGAGTGTTAGAATTTAGATAAGCTCAACCGTCAGCTTAAGCTGAATCTTACACAACCATCATAAACAGGGCGCTTACAACATCAACCTGAAGGGGAAAAGAGATAGCCGCCCCCCCGTCAATAACTATGATATGAGGAGAGATCAAATGGCAACTATTCGCGATATTTCATTAAAGGACGAAGGTCACCAGCGCATTGCTTGGGTGGCAAAGCATATGCCCGTCCTCAATCAAATCGGTGATAAATATGAGAAGACTAAGCCTTTTGAGGGACTTAAAATATCGCTCAGCATTCACTTAGAGGCTAAGACTGCTTATTTAGCCAAAACGCTGGCTCGGTGCGGCGCTGAAATGCACGTCACCGGTTCCAACCCTCTTTCGACACAGGATGCCGTGTGCGCAGCGCTTGTTGACGATGGTATAGAGGTGTATGCGATTCATGGAAGCGATAACGAAGAAACGGTTGCCCTCTGGAAGGAGACTTTAGCTTGCAAACCTCATATCGTAATTGACGACGGCTCCGACCTGATCAACTTGCTTCTTACAGATTGTAAAGACTATGCGACACGTCTTATCGGCGGCTGCGAGGAAACAACCTCCGGTGTGCAGCGTCTTAGAGGCTGGGAGGCAAGCGACCTGTTGCATTTTCCTGTTATGGCCATCAACGACGCGCGATGCAAGTCCTTCTTTGATAATACCTACGGTACCGGACAGTCAACGTGGGATGGCATTATGCGTACAACAAACTTGCAGGTTAACGGTCAGGTTGTCGTTGTCGCAGGCTATGGTTATTGCGGCCGCGGCATCGCCAAAGTGGCAAAGGGTTTAGGTGCAAGAGTTATTGTGACGGAAATTGACCCTGTCAAATCCATTTTGGCCATTATGGACGGTTTCGAGGCCATGAGTATGGCCGAGGCAGCTCCCTTGGGCAACATCTTTGTCACTGCCACCGCCTGTTGCGATGTCATTCGTCCCGAACACTTCAGAGTGATGAAAGACGGCGCCATAGTCTGCAACGCAGGCCACTTTAATATTGAAATCGACATGGCGGGCTTAAATAAACTTGCCGTATCTAAGGAAGAAGCACGGAAGAACCTTGATGCTTATCTGCTGGAAAATGGCAGATGGATCAATGTAATCGCAAACGGAGCCTTAGTGAATATTGCGGCTGCGGACGGCCATCCGGTTGAAATAATGGACATGTCCTTTTCCTTACAGGCACTGGGGGCACTCTATCTCGTTGAGCATCAGGGTCAGCTAAGTGCAGGAGTTCACGCCATACCGGATGAAATTGACAGAGCGGTAGCCGAGATGAAGTTAAATGCGTTCGGCGGCAGCTTTGATACGCTTTTACCGGAACAGATCGCCTACATGAAATCACACTGACGAATCAGACTAATGATAGTTACGTCTACAGTGAATAGTCGAAGTCTCGGTACGACAAAATTACAGCAAATTCTAGTCATTTTAACCATTTTTCTAGTTGAAGTTGAATCAATTTGCCAGTAACATGTATAAAAGAACCTCGTTTAGAAAAAACAAATATTGCTCATAAGGAGGAAAATATGAAAAAGATTAAAAAAGTATTGGCTCTATTGCTGATCCTGGTTCTGGCCTTTACGGTTTTGGCCTGTGATAGCGGCAAAACGGATGACACTTCAGGTACAAAAGCACCTGAAAAAACAAAAGCACCTGAAGAATCAAAAGCGCCTGAAGAATCAAAAGCGCCCGAAGAATCTGACAACGGCGATGACAAGCTGATGCATGTAGGCATTCTAACGACGTCAGGCGTTGATGACGGTTCTTTCGGTCAGGCCTGTTACGAAGGTATTCT
>JAAZKK010000017.1 GCA_012799825.1 Clostridiaceae bacterium
AAACGCCTATCCTATGGACGGTGTAGTCTCCAATTACTAAAAGCGAAACTTCTTCTGCCTAATATTTTTTTACCTTCAAATACTCAAATATAAGGAAGAACCCTTTACGTGCGGAACGGTGGCTCAACTTAGGACGGAATATTCATGCGGCCATTTCCTTCCGAACAGCTCCAAAAAAATGTCCCTCTACTTACATAGACAAGTGACAATAAGAAAAGGTTCATTTTATGTGATAAATCATCATTCTCTTTCCAAGATGGCATAAAAAAACCTCGTCCCGTATAGTTGGAACGAGGTTTCGCTGTTAAAGCGGTAAATGTTTAGTTGTACTTTGAAAAATGAATCGTCATCTATTAATTTGGTAGTTCTTAAACTCCTTGACGACACCAATGACAGCGCGCTCTACCGGAATGCGTTCAACGGATGATCCCGAGACAAACCCTACAGAAGGGGTCAACCGATATAGCTCATCCATATCTTCAGGACCGGAGAATGGACCGCCATGGCCTAAAAGCAACGCATCGGGATTTCCTTTTCTTGCACCGTCATAAATCCAATTAATTACTTCGGCTGCGCCTGTATAACTTTTGGCTCCCTTTGTTCCGGTTAGACCACCTGAGGTGCCGCCGCAGTGGGCAACAATCATGTCTGCTCCGGCCAAGGCCATTTTTTCTGCATCGTCTGCAGTGAAGCAGTAGGCACAAGTGAATATACCTTTCTTGTGAGCTAACTCGATACATCTGACTTCATGGTTAAATCCCATCCCTTTGGCAATACTTTCGCGCCCAATCTCTGCAAGTTGATTCAGTCCGGCGTCATTTAAGGCATCAAACTTCCGCCTCTCGCCAACATCCTGCTTTACTAGTACATCGTCACGATCTAGAAAGCCAATTGTGGGAAAGTTGGCAATTCCGTTAAACCCAAGAGAAACGTACCTATCTATCTGATTGATAATTTGCTCATCTGTGGGCAATTCGTGAGCATTGATGCCTGCTACAAGGGGAATAGAGTCAGTCACGTAAACTTGCTCAGCGGCCATTTCTTCAACAATTTCATTAAAAGAACCTTCAACCGGCGCAACACTGGGAAGCCCTTTCATTCTCAGTTGTGCAGTATGATAGGTAAGAATTATGTCAGCTCCTCCTAATTCGATTAGTTTTGCCATTAGTCCATTGCCGGCAGTCGCAACCACAATAGGACTTTTCTGTTCGACTTGTTGAGCCAGTCTTTCCAAAATCTGCTTTCTTGACAATGTTGTTCTCATGACATTTCTCCTCCATCTTCCTTAATCGTAATGTTTCTGCATAAAATCGACCATCTTTTTGCCAACAGCGAGCGCGAATTCTTCATCATTAATATTGAGATCCGAATCGATAAATTCTACCTTCCCGTTATCTGCGTATTCTCGGATTGTTTTAAAGAGCACTGCGTTTGCTTCCGGATCATAAAGTACCTCGCCCGGTACATCCAGCATGGAAAGACCTCCATGGGGAAAGAATACGGCCGTTTCAGCAGTAGTTTTTGCAATTTTCTCACCGAGACATTTACCCTGAACGAGTGCATCTGAAGCGTTAGGTCTGAAGTGCGTCACTATCTCCATGTCGTTATGGTGGTATTCGACTCTGCCCTTGTAAATCTCCGGATCGGCGCCTATAGCGACACACATGTCCATAGCACCAGGAACGTAGATACATGGAATTCCCATTTTAGCTACACCTTCACAGCGCTCAGTAGTTGTGTAGCACATGCCCTGTTCACCGGCAAGCGAATTGTTTGAGATTTCCGTTGTAGTCATATCGACGACACCCTCGAAGAACCCTGATTTAATCAGATTTTCTAGTGCTCGCCCGCCTGTTCCTGTGGCATGAAAGACAATAACCTCATAGCCGTTTTCTTCAAGATATTGTTTTGTTCGTGTAACACCTGGAGTGGTAACCCCATACATTGTTACAGCAATCCGTTTTTTGTTTTTTTGAGGATCCTGTTTCTCTACAGCAAGAGTGGCACCATAAATTGCACCGGCTGCCTCACTGTAGATCGTCTTTGTAATACTGTTTACTCCCGCCACATCAACAACCGGATTCATGATTATAATGTCGTTATCAGCATTGTAGGTGGTGATGGTAGGTGTACCGCCTAATGTCGATACGATCATCTTCGGAAAGCCGATGGGAAGATATTTCATTGCCATTGCACTTAATGTGGTACCTCCGCTACCGCCCATACCGATAATGCCATCAATTTTGCCGGCATCATGCAATTCTTTCACCTTGAGAGCTGCCGCTTTACTGATAGCTGCAATAGCTTTGGAACGACCGCTCTCAGCTAGAGTATCGATGTCGTAGTTACCCAGCTTTGCCAACTCCTGACTAGGGACATCCACTACCTCGCTTTTGGTTGCTTTTGTTCCTACGTCCAACACTAGTGTTTCGCCACCAAGAGCATGTATCTTGTCGATTAAGAAGATAAAATCCTCCTCTTTGGTGTCAAATGTTCCGACCACACAAATAACCTTTTTCATCTCTCACATCACTCCTTTTCAATTTGTTTGAGCGTGCTAAGCTAATCTTTTTCACAAACTCTTTTTATACATCTGCGGTAGTGCCAACTACAGTAAAGCACCATAGTTCTGCATTTTTGTAATAGATCTAGTTTAGGGGCTACTGCCCAAAAGCGTATTTTGCCTGAGGCCTCCAAATAAGACCTCGTTGCCATAGCTGAAAAAAAGTCAATAAAAGATCCCGCAGGCTCTTTTTCAGGTTCATTACGATCGTAATCAG
>JAAZKK010000011.1 GCA_012799825.1 Clostridiaceae bacterium
CTTTCTCTCTAGGTACTCCCTTTCCAAGTATTCTGTCAAACGCGGGATGGATGTAAAATTGGTTAAAATAATATTTTCCATCCTCTGGTGTTCGAAGAACTGGAATGTCTTTTTCACGCTGTCGGGCCGCTTCCGGTAACCAGTCGAACAGAATTTCCCAGAGCTGATCATAAGTTAATTCTTTGGCCTCGATTTGGGCGACCAAACTGGCGGGCAATGGCCAAGTTTGAAACACTTCCACCTCCTCAAATCGGAAACTTTTTCCGCTAGGAAGTGTGGGCTTGGCTGTCGTAACTGTTTGAGTCGAATAGCTCAAATCGGAGTCGGGCTTTTGGTCGTTGGGCTGGGCATTACAACCAAACAAAAGCGTTGTTGCTAGGATAATTACCAGTAACCACCTTAAAGTTCTAGTTCTTTTTTTCATAATTTCACCTCCCATCAATTGAACAAACTATATACCTTTATTATAGCATAAAATGGTTAAAAAAGCAAGGTTTGATCGATTTTTGGGCAAAGAAAAGAGCCTTTGCGTGGTGTAAAGGCTCTTTTGAGTGTTATGGTAATTCTAGACCGAAAAGACTTCGTTCGGCTGCTCTTATTTTGATTAAACTTAACCCCCCAGATGGGAGAATAATAAGCCGTGGAAGACGACCATAAAAAACGTTGACTATTCGAAACCGAAAAGCTATCCAGTCTGATTGTGGGGATTCGCCGTTAGCGTTGACTAACTGACCATGTTCTTTTTCTAAGCTAGGCACGTGGCCAAACCACAGTACTCGAACGCTCTCAAGTTGCTCGCCTTGGTCCAGACGAGCTTGGTCATCAGGGTGAATATAAAACTCACCATTTTTAGGTGAAACTTGGGGTCCCCCACCCATAATCGGCAGACAGGTTTGACAAAGTCTAGAATCTTCAGTAATACCTCTCGCAAACGAAGGCGACAAAATAAAATCGTAGAATCTTTGCTGTCCGAGGAGGCCTTTCGTATATCTCTCTATCCATTCTTTTGGCAGGAAGTAGCCACCGTCGTCCCAGGTACTGACTTCTTGAGCTTCGCCCCACTGACAAGTCGGTTCACCAGTTGGATCTGATTTGCTTGTGCTAGGTGGTACGCTTATCGATGTGTCTCCGTTGCTCGGTTTGGGTTCGGCTGGTTGGCAGCCTGCCACTGTAATCACCAAAGAAGTGATTACGATTACCATAATGACCTTAAATAACCAGTTCTCTCTTTTCATTATCATCACCTCCCTAATGATTTTTGCTCTTGAGCTACTTTCTTATTATACAGAGATTATCGCTTTCTTGGACTAGGAAGTGGAGATGGGGCTGAATGGAGCGTGTTAACTTATCGCGAGCCTTTACATGAATTTGTTAAAATGTTATAATCATTATAAGTAAAAAGAAGCCATCCTCTGCCACACCAAGAGATAAGTTTAATTTTAATATAGCTAATAAGAGTCACGGTAAAATCACATTAACTAAAAGGAATCGGACTCATGTCGACTGAAAATTTCAGAAAAGTGTATTATTTGAATGACATCGATTCTAGGAATGCGCCGATTCCTGTATCTTTACTTTACAATGTCGGCTTGTCTGATAACGAAATTAAATTGTTACATAAAAATAGCCTTTTTACCGTTGGTGACCTTTGTAGGCGGTGTCTGACTTCGCAGGAATATAATATTCTCCACGGTATTGACAGTTATTTTTCGGTTCCGGCAACTGAGCGTTTTACTGATGCTGTCGAGGCATTGACAGATAATGCAAAGATTAGCTTGTCCATGCGCTGTTCGGGTGCAACGTTGGAACGAATTGGAAATGAACTTCAATTAACTCGCGAGAGGGCACGACAAATCCTCGCCGAAACACGCCTCAAGCTTAGGGATACTGCTGATCTGGTTGCAGGCATGCTGTTGTCAACAAACCATACTTCTTTTCACTTTTCAGATCTCGTTGATCTTTTTTGCTCTGAAGAAGCAGCCACATACTGTAAATTTGTTCTACAGGAGTCAAGTTATGTATGCTATTTCAAATTTTCAGATAGTTTTGTAAAGTATTCTGCATGCGGCTTAGATGCGGAGCACAGACTCAAAACAATCATCGGTGAGGTCATTGGAGAAGGTATTAATTTTTATGACAACCTTGAAGTAATCGAGTACGAGCTCAAAAAGAACAACCTTGATTACTTTAATGTTTCAGACGTTATGAATTTCCTAATACACAGCAAATATCGTTTCTATGGCGATTTTGTTGTGAAAAGAAAGTCACATTACGCAATTGTCTGTCACGACGCTGTCCTAAAATATTTTCATTTTGACATCAAACTGGATGGAAATGAAAATAATGAGGATATGCGCTTACTGAGGCAGATCATAAGCAAACGTTACAGCGGATTGTCCTTGCCGGCAAACAACAGAGCATTAACTGCCGGAATGACCCGTGATGCATCAAGATTTGTACTATCAGGTCGCGGGCGATATTGTCCGATTGAAAAAGTCATATACAGCGTCCCTCTATTTGAAGAGATTTACAAATTTGTCAATGATAGTCCCCAAACCTCATATTATTATGGTGAGCTGTTTTCATATTTCCAAGAACGTTTGCTGGCAGAAACGAACATAGATAACAGGTATTTTTTACATGGAATGCTCAAGTATCTTTACCCGAATGAGTTTGCCTATGAAAGGGATTTAATGTCCAAAATCGGAGAACCTAGGCAAAATATCGATGAGCGCCTGAGCGAGCTCTTGCTTGAAAATGGCCGCGCTATGACCAAGGAAGAAATTAAACAATCTATTCCCGGTATCAATGATCATGTCATTGCTTTTTCTGTGGCGCGGCAATCAGGACTTATCCAATGGAATTTTAACGAATTCAATCACATAGACAACATCACAATCACTGACGAGGAACAAGAAATACTATCCAATGCCATAAAAACTCAGACCGATTTACACAATGGTTATGCGAGCGATACCCTGTTATTTGCCGCAGTAAAGGAAACATGCAAAGACTTTCTTTTGAGAAATAATATTGCCAATTCTCAAAATCTGTACTATGTGGCATCAACTCTCTTCAGAGATGAATATCGCTTCAGAAGACCACACATTCTCTCAAAGGATTTTCCTGTTCAGGACATATCGTTTGCGAATGTTGTACAGGTTCTGCTCCCTTGCGATACGGATCTAAATTATGACGCGTTCCATCGTCTTGCCAATACACTCGGCTGGTCACAGGGTACCGTGTATTCCGTTTTTTCAGAGCTAGAAAAGGATTTTATCCGTATTTCAGAAAATGATTACGTGCGAAAGAAACACTTTAGCATATCGCGATCAGCGCTAAACGATGTTTCCGACATACTGCGAAAACTTGTCAGCAAATCAGGATACATTGCTTTCGGCAATTTTTTTGAATATGAGTCATTCCCGAATTTTTCTTACAAATGGAACGGCTTTCTCCTAGAATCTCTGATTATCGAATACGACACCGGCTTCCGCATCGTATCGCCACAGATTCTCGATAGGCGTATTCAAAAAGGTATTATTGTTCCGAATGACAGTCCCTATGAGACATTCGAAGATTTAATCATAGGAAGCCTCTTGTCTGATGGCATTACAACACTTACCGAAGCTGAGTTTCTGAATTATCTTAGAACATACAACTTAATTGTCACGAAAACCATTCCACAGGAACTGTATCAATGTCCAAAACTGAACTTTCAAAATGAAATTTTCACCATTTTATGAAGCCCTGTTACTTGTGATTGAAGGGTGGATGCCACGTGTAGAGTTTTCTCACGCGCGCTATGAAGCACTGTTACTTGTGATTGAAGGATGAATACCACGTGTAAAGTTTTTTCACGCGCGCTATGTTTAGCCAGTGTCAAGACTGGGATTACTCCAATGAAAACTGTGCGTTTAAAGACGTCGCTTTTGATATCTTTTGCAAGCCGGTACGGTGTACCGGGTGCCATCTCCACTTCCAAGTCCAAGATAGCGATAATCTCTGTATAATAAGAGAGTAGCTCAAGAGCACAATCACTAGGGGGAGGTGAAATTGTGAAAAAAAGAACTAGAACTTTAAGGTGGTTACTGGTAATTATCCTAGCAACAACGCTTTTGTTTGGTTGTAATGCTCAGCCCAACAACCAAAAGCCCGACTCCGATTTGAACCATTCGACTCAAACAGTTACGACAGCCAAGCCCACACTTCCTAGCGGAAAAAGTTTCCGATTTGAGGAGGTGGAAGTGTTCCAAACTTGGCCATTGCCCGCCAGTTTGGTCGCCCGAATCGAGGCCAAAGAATTAACTTATGATCAGCTCTGGGACATCCTGTTCGACTGGTTACCGGAAGCAGCCCGACAGCGTGAAAAAGACATTCCAGTTCTTCGAACACCAGAGGATGGAAAATATTATTTTAACCAATTTTACATCCATCCCGCGTTTGACAGAATACTTGGAAAGGGAGTACCTAGAGAGAAAG
>JAAZKK010000085.1 GCA_012799825.1 Clostridiaceae bacterium
AATGACGGAGGAAGGTTGAGAAATGACGGAGTAAAGCGGCTGATTTCCAGTTATTTAAAAATAATCGAAAAATTGACCTTCGGGGGTAAAGAGGGGAAATTGTAGAGGAATATAAGATTGAAAAAATGTAATAGATCACACAAAGGCGTTTAAAATTGATCTTCTGGACACTCATTTATTGCGTGATGACACATGATAAAATAGCGGTGTGAAAGATTGAGGAATTATATGAAAATTGGTATTGTTGGCCTCCCAAATGTTGGCAAAAGCACTCTATTTAATGCCCTTACAGGCTCCAGTGCGAATGTCGCGAACTATCCTTTTTGTACGATTGATCCTAACGTTGGTGTCGTGCCTGTGCCCGATTCACGTTTAGAACGATTGGCCAAAATTCTTCATGCGAAAGCACAGATTCCAGCCGTTGTTGAATTTGTAGATATTGCCGGACTCGTTAAGGGTGCAAGCCGAGGTGAGGGACTGGGCAATCAATTTCTCTCACATATTCGTGAAGTTGATGCTATCTTACACGTCGTTCGTTGCTTCAACGATAACCTCATTACACGCATTGATGAATCAGTATCACCTGTTGATGATTTCAAGACCGTTGAACTTGAGCTCATAATCGCTGATATCGAGCACCTTGAACGACGGCGTAACAAGGTTGCTCGCCAAGCAAAATCTAATGATCCGGCGCTTTTCAGAGAACTTGAACTGATCGATCGTTTATTGGAACACCTTGATGCAGGTAACACAATTCGCGAATTATTGACCGAAATTGACGATAAGGAAGTCGTCCGTCAGGTTGAACGCTACTGTTTACTTACGGCAAAACCGATCATGGTGGTTGCTAATGTTTCTGATTCGTTTGACCAAGATAATGATTCCGGTTTAAATAATCTCAAGTCCCTTTTTGAAGGTTCTGAAACGAATGTTATCCCCGTGTCTGCACGCTTAGAAGCAGAAATTACTGAGTTACCGGAGGAGGATCGACAAATATTCTTCGATGAGATGAGGATCGACAAAAGCGGGCTTGATCGAGTTATTCAGGAAAGCTATCGACTGCTTGGTCTAATATCCTTTTTTACAGGAAATGAGAGGGAGGCTCATGCGTGGACAATTCGTCAGGGTACATCGGCCCCAAGTGCCGCAGGTACCATCCACTCTGATTTTGAGCGCGGCTTTATCCGTGCAGAAGTGGTATCATTTGACGATTTGAAAGCATTGGGATCATTTGCAGCAGCACGTGAAAAGGGACGTATTCGATCTGAAGGAAAAACATATGTTGTTCAAGATGGCGACTACATCGTGTTCCGCTTTAATGTTTGATTGCAATCCGATCTTCAATAAGTATTTTTGAACTAGCGCTACTGTGGTGATCCGGCAATTGGGATGCCGCGCATGCCGAGCTCTTGTTTGAGCAAGGCGTGTACTTGTTCTTCAAGCTCTTGGAAAGTGCCGTTATTACATATCTCCTGGTAAGCTGCTTTGTGCCAATCCGGCAATTGGGATGCCGCGCATGCCGTGGACTTGTTTGAGCAAGGCGTGTACTTGTTCTTCAAGTTCTTGGAAAGTGCCGTTATTACATATCTCCTGGTAAGCTGCTTTGTGGTAATCCGGGAATGGGGATGCCGCGTATGCCGAGCTCTTGCTTGAGCAAGGTGTGCACTTGTTCTTCAAGCTCTTGGAAAGTACCGTTATTACATATCTCGTGGTGAGCTATTTTTCGGTATTCCTCGGGTGACATTTGAACCCGCATGCGTCGCTCAATATCATGTATCGACATTCCCCGTTTCAAAAGGCGGTTTTTTCTGATCTCTGAATCTGCAAACACAGTCCAAATCTGATCACAAAGATCAACAAAGCCGCGTTTTACAGGTATAGGCACATCGAGAACGATGGCTTTTGTTTTCTTTTTCTCAGCTTCACGAAGGCGCTCTTCCATGGTTTTTATTACTTGCTCGTGAATAATCGCGCTAAGCTTGTCAAGATAACGTTTGTCATGAAAGACTAGGTCTGACATCCGTTGTCGATCAAGGGCTCCGTCTTCTCGTATAATCTTGCTTCCAAAAACTTCTTCGAGAAGTCTTGTAGTTTCGCTAGATTCTCCAGTCAATTCATGGGAAATTAGATCTGCGTCAATTACTGGGAGTCCGACTGTTCGACAAATTGCGGCAACCGTGCTTTTTCCGCTCCCTATGCCGCCTGTTATACCCAAAACAAACATGATTTACCTCTTTGTTTCTTACCCTATGCTCAAACCCTTGATGACACTGTGCTTTCGTTACTTTCTAACCATTTGCTAATGCTTACCCTTGAGCAAAAATTATTTTACAACATAAACGTGGGTGCATGGAAAATAAAATATATTCATCTATCTCTCTGTGTGCATCCACCCTTCGAGGATTATAGACAATGTGAACTTGAGGCGTGAGCTAGTGTCCACTTGTCATTTTTTATCGGCAACATAGACTCTATATAAAAACGTTTAATACTCTGCACACATTACTTTAATGGTAAGCGTCAAACCTGACTGCGCCTTTTACGGTTTCAAGTAATCGGTGATAATGGGGTAAGTTGTGACATCTTAAAAGCTTTTAGGATGGTCGCAAGAGGTCTTAAAGCCTCTTAAAATTTGCAAC
>JAAZKK010000098.1 GCA_012799825.1 Clostridiaceae bacterium
AAAACCGTGCCCGATAACAAATGAATAATAAGTGTCAACAACGCTATGCCGATCACCGTCGGGACAAAAATGGCCGCGACTCGATCGGCCAATTTTGCAATCGGCGCCCTCGAAGAAGAGGCCTCTTCAACCAAGCGAATCATTTGCGCCAACGTGCTGTCACGACCCAATTTGTCGGCTCGATAGCGAAAACTGCCGGCCTGATTGATCATGCCGGATAACACTTGATCTCCCGGTACTTTTTCAACCGGTATGGACTCCCCGGTCACAGCCGCCGTATCGAGGCTGCTGTAGCCGCTTATGAGCGTTCCGTCGACGGGTAGCTTCTGGCCGGGGCGGATGACAACAATGTCACCGACACGAATCTCTTCGATGGGCAAGAAGAATGTCTCTCCGTTCCGCTCCACTTCCGCTTCCGGCGGCAAAAGTTCCATCAATTCCGCGATCGCTCCGCCCGTTTTGGCTTTCGCCCTCCCCTCCAACATGCGCCCTAAAGCGATCAAAGTCAGTATCGTCACCGATGATTCAAAATAGAGAGAACGGCTAAGTTCCGTAAGACGTGCCAAATCAGATCCCATTGCCGTGGCCGCCATCTGATAAAGAACGACGACGCTATAAAGCAGAGCCGCGCCCGAACCGACCGCAATCAGTGCGTCCATATTCGGATTGCGCCGCCATAGCGACAGAAAACCGCGCCTGAAGATATCGCGATTGATGTAGATAACCGGTAAAGTGAGCAGGAACTGTGTCAACGCATACTGCAAACTGCGATCAACACCTGTGAAAAAACCGGGCAAAGGAAGCCCCACCATCGGCCCCATCGTCAAATACATGAGCGGCAACATAAAAACGAGCGACGGCCAAAAGCGCTTGCGAGCAGCCTGATACTCCTCTTCACCCAAATTGGGTGTGCCCTTCACACCGGAAGCGTCAAGAGTCTTTGCAGCAGCAGTCATCTCCCCGCCTCGCCCGCTCATTTGATCTGCCGGTATTTGTATAATATGGCCGTCCGCGTCCGTTCGCCTTTTTTCTTTTAGCATAGCTCCATAGCCGGCCTTTTCTACCGCAGTAACGACCGCATCCGCTCGGAGCGAGGAATCAGGGATAAGTTCCAAGCGCATCTTCTGTGTAAGCGGATTCACTTCGACGTCAGCAATGCCCTCAAAAGGTTGGAGCGCACGCCTTACTGCCGCGGCACAGGCCGCACAGCTCAGGCCCTCCAGCTGAAAGTGCCACTCCTCACCCTTGGAAGGCACGTTCGAATTAACGGTAACGGAACAAGCTGCCTGTTCAGCTACTTGGAACGCCCCTGAAACCGAGGGAGAAGTTGTCACTGAATCAGATTGTGAAGTGACGAAGGAAGATTTATTATCCTCCTCTTTTTCAGTCTTTTTCATTTCGTTGTTTTGCATAAAGCAAAGTCCTATCTAATCTATCTCTATCGAAAGCAGTAAGTGTGCAACTTTCGATATGATCCGGTTAATTATTCGGCGTAGGCACGTTCGATGTGAAATCACTATATCCTATCTTGACGTGCTGACAGATCGGCACGTGTGATGCGTGGACGTGCATGTGTCACCTACGTGTCGCCATATCCGGTTTTACTGTACTGACTGGTCCGCACGTGTGAAACAAGAGTTTCCGCCGAGGCGGTGCAATCCTTGTCGAGGTGACAGGTCAGCACATGTGATACAAGAGGCGCCTACTAATAAATGCAACATGTTAGATGATGCTAACTTCTGCCAGTATATCAGTCTGTTTTTAATCTTCTGCAATGCAGTATCATTTGCGACAAATAAAACACGCAATTCCTTTGACGTTACTCAGCTCGACGTGTTCGTACATATGATTCAGTCTTTCTTTCAGGCTGTCCATCGTCTCGTAAGGCGGAGCAAAGAATTTCATCGGCTGATAGACATAGCGAATAATACGATCCGTTCGTTTACAAGAACCTGCTACATAGAAACAGCCACAGAATGTACCGCCGCTTTTCAATACGCGAAAAGTCTCACGGTAGGCCGCTTCTTTGTCCGGGAAAGCATGAAATCCGTTGAGTGAAAGGACAATATCGAAACTTTCGTCTTCAAAAGGCAGCGCTCCTACATCTCCTTGGTGAAAAGCAATATTCTCAAGCTCCATCCTCTCCGCTTTTTTCTGTGCCTGAGCCATCATGTCAGGCGAATAATCCAAGCAGACGATTTCGGCATCAGGCATCGCCTGATAGAGCGGCACGGTCAGCACACCCGTTCCCACGGGAACTTCCAAGAGCTTTCCTGTAAATCCCTCCGGTATGCCGGAAAGTGCCCGCGCCTGATATTCCGCACAATCTTCCACATCCATATCCCACACTAAGCGGCAGACCATTCTCCCAAGAAATGTAGAGCACGTAATCATGCCGTCATAGAAACTGTTGCAGCCGGTAAGCCGATAAGCGTTGCGAATTCTATCTTTACGATCCATGCCGACTCTCTTTCTTATCAACTCGAAGTTAAGACTTAGTGAAGATCTCTTTTTTCTTTATATATAAGACTTTTTCACTTAAAACCCTTACTTCAGGTTAGACTTCACGTTTACGTAAAACGTCTGCATCCGTTTAGCTTTCACGTTTATCTATAACATATGCATAAACAGAGATTTCACTATTCTCTAATACTTCGTAAAATCCCACGGAGCATCTTCATCAAAGGGCTTCGATCGACTAAACGTTGCCGATTCATGCCTGAAAGCAAACAGCTTATCAGTGTCCGTCCTATAGCCGCTGTGACCGGTGCATACCGCCTCTATATCTTTATCGGACAACAGTTCCTCCAACCGCTCTAACGATTTTATGTTCATCTCCGGAAACTGCGTAAAGAAATCAAAAAACGCATAGCCGCCTCTTTGATTGATTGCAAGACAATCGCCGCTGATGAGCACTTTGTCATCGACTAAATAGCAAAAGTGCCCCAATGTATGGCCGGGAACATGAATCGCCTCGATCTTTATATCGCCGATTTTAAAGACTTCTTTGTCTTCAATAAGACGATAGCCATCTTCTAAACGAACGCAGTTTTTAATCTTAATAAATCCCAGTTTTGTTGCTCTGTGCATGTCCCCTTTTAGGTACTGTTCTTCTTCTTTCCCAACGTAGACTTGGGCTTGCGGGAAAATATTTCTTCCGGTCACATCGACTCCGCCGGCGTGGTCGACATCGACATGAGTCAAAAACACATGTTTTATCTCCATCGGATCAAGATGTATGTCGGCAAACGC
>JAAZKK010000099.1 GCA_012799825.1 Clostridiaceae bacterium
AGAACGTCAGTGGAACCCTGACCGAAGCGATTGAGATCATCTGGGATCGCAAACGCGCCTACACCAATGAAGATGTACTGGAACGGGCAAGTGACGTCATTGAGCGCGCTCTCGCCTCTGGAACACTGGGCATGCGCACCCACGTCGATATTGATACGATCGGCGGATTGAAGCCGCTAAACGGCGTGCTGGCCCTCCGCGATAAATACGAAGGCATCATGAAGCTGCAGCTCGTCGCTTTCCCGCAAGAAGGCATCATCAAAGATCCCGGCTGCGACAAACTGATGGATGAAGCTATGAAGATGGGTTGCGATATCGTCGGCGGCATGCCTGCGAACGAAAACAATCCGGACGACAGCCTCGCGCACGTTAAGTTCTGCTTTGATCTCGCGGAGAAATACGACGCCGACATCGACATGCACGTCGATGAGACGGACGATCCTTTCTATCGGACTCTTGAGATGGTCGCCGATGAGACGATCCGCCGCGGCTGGGAAGGTCGCGTCACCGCGGGTCATACCTGTGCACTCGCGGCCTATGACGACCACTACGCAAGCTATGTCATCGAGAAAGTCGCCCGCGCGCAGATACACATGTGCACCAACCCCTGTACCAACCTCTTGCTCCAAGGCCGTCTTGACAAACAGCCGATCCGTCGCGGCATCACCCGTGTCAAAGAGCTTCTTGATGCAGGCGTCAATGTTGTGTTCGGTCAGGACTGCGTCAACGACACCTTCTATCCTCTGGGCTCGGCCGACATGCTGAAGTGTGCCAACGTCACTGTCCATGCCGCACAGATGAGCCTGCCTCACGAGCTCGAAACCGTATTCGACATGATCACAGTAAACGCCAACAAACTCCTAAAGCTTGACGGATATGGCGTCGACGAAGGCTGCACCGCCAACCTCGTCGTCATCGACGCAAACAACATCCGCGAAGCCATGGCTTTCTCGCCGAACCGCCCCTACGTCATCCGCGAGGGCAAAGTGATCGTCGAGAACACCCGCGAGACAGTCTTCAAGTTTTAAGGACACCAAACGCGAAATCCAAGCGTCTATCTCTTTTAGAAAACCCGGCTCCGCACGAACGCGGCAGCCGGGTTTTTAATTAAACCTGATTTAGTTTTTCTATACACGCGAGACTCGCTTTTCTTTCGCTTATGCTTTACCCGCCTTAAATGATAACAATCCAACGGCGAACTGGATGTTATTGACTGCCGCGCATTCCTTTCTTTGGCTTTCCCGCGACATGTTTCTTTCGAATAGCAATAATCCTCATGATGATCGGATTCAACACGATGTTGGTCAGAAGTTCGAATAAGAAATTCGCGCCGACCAGACCGCCGAACATAAACGCCGCTACCGATGCAAAATTGAGCTGTTCGGCCATCGTACGGACCCACTCCATGAAAAACAGGTAACAGCCGAGAAGAAAAACGCCCGTATTGACGACCGGACAAACGACGGAGGCGGCAAGGGTCGCGAGGAAACTGTTTTTCGGCGCCAACGCTTTGTAAACAGCGCCCGCTGCCAAACCGGCAAGAAACCCCTTCAGAAGAACGATCACAACGGTTGCCAAAGGATTAATCGCAAGGAAAATGGCGGAATCGCGAAACAGTACGACCACGCCGAATACAAAACCGAGCCATCCGCCGGCCCACACTCCGTAAAGTGCCGCGCCGATCACAATCGGCGCCAAAACAAGCGAGACCGAAAACTGTCCGAATCGTATGAAGCCGCCCAACATCTGAAGCACAATGACAAGTGCTGTCAGGAGACCGAGACCAGCAATGGTCACCGCATCAAGAGATTTCTTCTTTTTTCCATACTCCATGCCGCATTCCTTTCGGCGACGACAGGCGACTTTCCTCTCGATCGATAAGAGGCGTTCTGCATCAAAACATCCTCCGAATCACTCTGCATCAAGAAATCCGCAGAATCGCTCTGCATCAAGGCATCCTGCGGATTCTGTTCGTCAAGCGTCTTTTTGATTTGTCGCCCCATCGCTTTCTATTTTTTTACATTATATGCATAAAATGGAGCCATTCCGAATAAAGCGTTGATCGTTTTATTCTGAGGCTACGTTTTTCCTGTTTAGAGAAAAAGCTTGCTTATGACAAGGGTTCCCCTGCCCTAAAGCTACATTTTCCCAACTCTGATAAAACGCCTCGTTATAGCAATCTCCCCTGCTCACTTCTATGTCTTGCCTTATGACTTCGGGAAAAGACGTTTTCTAAAATATCCGTCGGCGAGGTAAATCGCGGCGAGCGGGTTGTGTCCTGTTCGACGATCTTTGACGGCAAGCAACGTGGCCGGAGCGTCAAGATACTTGAGACAGAGTGTGTCATGCCCGACACAAAGGCCTAGCAATATATTGAAGTCGACGTTTTCCTGATTCATGATGAGCGCTTGGCCGATGGGGTTGCACATGACTTCGCGGTCATCGTCGGATAGCGTTTCCTCTGACGTCAACCCGATGGATGATTTAGGGTGCGACCCGTTCTTGCAAATGGCAGACGCCACATCAAAACCGTGATAGCGCAGAATACGGCTGACCGTAGCCGCCTCTTTTGCGAGTCCGGTACAGAAAATTAGCCCGAGTTTTTGAAATCCGAGTTTCTTACAAAACAGAATGATTTCTTCCATGCGGCAAAGCTCTCCGTACCCTTCGGCCTCGACCTGTGCCGCCGCGCGTGCCATTTTACGATTCTCCGGCTCTTGAATCAGAGCGGCAGCCTGCTCTTGAATGGGATTGTCTTTGCCGGGGCAATCGCGCAGCGTCTTCTCTTCCTCATACGTTTTACAACCTCTAAGATCGCATTCCGCACAGTGTGACATCTTATGATTCCTCCCAACAATTTGGCATCTTCTGTTTCCTCCCGACACCGCTTTTATCTTCTTTAACCGTTGACAGCACGCTTCGCCTACAGGAGATTTCCAACGTTGAAGATCGATGTGTCATTTCTCTTGAAAAAGGCCTCGCACCGATGTCTTTTTTTTACTTTCCGCAAGAACGCTTACGCAGGCGAAGTTTTCAAATGCTCTCGACGGCTTGCATTTCTATCGCGTTCAGCATATCACAACAGAAAGAGATCTCCACACTGCCTGATGGGCAACGATCTGTTACAATACTTTGGTGGGGCGCTTTTCATAAAAGAAAGAGAGCCTCCTCTATTAATAACAACCCGTCAAGACATGTGGATCATACGGAAACGACACGTGGATCACACGGACAAGACATGTGGATCACACGATTCTTTAATAAACGAAACATGAACAACGGTCAAGACGGTGGAGTAAAAGGAGACTTCGCGAATGAAAGAACAACTCGAAGCGTTGCGAACTCAAGCACTTTCCGATTTTTCTCTGGCGACGGATGCACAGAAGCTGGAGGCGTTGCGTCAACAATATCTGGGGAGAAAAGGCACGCTGACACAGATTTTGAAGGGGCTTGGAAGCCTGCCGCACGAGGAGCGCCGCACAGTCGGCGCACTGGCCAATCAAATGAAAGAGACGCTTTCCGACGCGATCGAAGAGCGAAAGCTCGAACTGCTTGAACAGGCCTCCTTGTTGCCGCACCCGATGGATCTCACCATTCCGGGCAAAGGTGTCGCAAAGGGCGGATTACATCCCACCACCCAAATGTGCTACGACTTGAATGACGCGTTCAGATCGTTGAACTTCGATATTTACAGCGAGGACGAGATCTCAAGCGAACATTACGCGTTTGATGTCCTGAATTTCCCGCCCGGCCATCCGGCGCGCGAGACGATGGACACGTACTGGATTTCCGGCACAGAAAACCTTTCCGGCAAAGAGCGGCTTTGCCTTCGTCCGCACCTCACAGGCGCCAGCGTTCGCTACCTGCAACAGCACGGCGCCCCCGCGCGCTTCGTCTACCCCGGACCTGTTTTTCGTAACGAAAACACCGACGCTCAACATGAACGGGCGTTTTACCAGTACGAAGCTCTAATCGTTGACCGCGATTTCTCTTTTTCGTCGGGCCTTCTGCTCGTTGAGACCATTCTGGAATGCGTGTTCGGACGCGACATCCCCGTCCGCATGCGCACCGGCTTCTTCCCATTTGTCGAACCCGGGTTTGAGATCGACATGCGCTGTCAGATCTGCGACGGCAAGGGCTGTCCCGCCTGCCACGGAACAGGATGGGTTGAGGTTATGCCGGGCGGTTCTCCTCATCCAAACGTCCTCCGCGCCGGAGGACTTGACCCCGACATCTGGAGCGGCTTTTTCATCAACATCGGGCTTGACCGCCTCGTCATGATGCGCTACGGAGTCAACGATGTCCGCCTCTTTCACAGCACCGACCTGCGCTTCTTGGAGCAATTCAAATAAAAGGAACGATCATGAAAGTATCACTCAATTGGATTCGAGAATATGTAGATCTTCCGGAAGATCTCTCACCGGAAAAACTGGCGTACGAACTCACGATGCGCACTGTCGAAGTGGAAGATATTACAAATCCCGCCGACCTTGTCAACGGGATCATCGTCGGTCGCATAGAGAAGGTCCTTCCGCACCCGAATGCCGAGCTGCTCCGAGTCTGTCACGTCGATTGCGGCCTAGACAAGACAAAACAAATCGTCTGCGGCGGCATCAATCTCTATGACGGCGAAGTCGTGGCGGTCGCGCCGCCCGGCGCGGAGGTCATCTGGCACGGCGAAGGCGAGCCCGTCGTCCTCAAAGCGACGAAACTTCGCGGGGTGCTAAGCGAAGGCATGATCTGCAGCTCCACCGAAATCAATCTCGGCGAACTTTTCCCCTTATCGGAAGAAGCTGAAATTCTCGATCTGACGCCCCTTTTCCCCGACGCGGAGCCCGGCATCACGTTGGCGTCGCTTTTGGATCTGGATGATGTTATCCTCGAAATCGACAACAAATCGATGACGAACCGGCCGGACCTTTGGGGTCATTACGGGATCGCACGCGAACTTGCCGCCATATTCGGCGGAACGTTGCGACAACTTCCTTCGTTCGCGCCGCCAAAGGGCGTACCCAATTATCCCGTCGAAATTTTAGATCCCGACCGTTGCGACCGCTACGACGCGACGCTCTTTGAAGGCGTGACACCTGAGAAAGCACCTTTTTGGATGCAGCGTGCCATCTGGTCGGTCGGCATGCGCCCGCACAACGTGCTCGTTGACATCACCAACTACGTCATGCTCGCTTTAGGACAGCCTTTGCACGGGTTTGATCAAGATCACGTCGAAGACGGCATCCGCGTCCGCACGGCACACCAAGATGAGACTCTTGAACTGCTCGACGAAAGTGTACTCCATCTTGCTGATACGGATCTTTTGATCTGTGACGGCCACGACAAACCGATTGGGCTTGCCGGCATCATGGGCGGTGCACGCGATTCGATCTTGCCCGAGACGACCAACATGCTTCTTGAAGTCGCCCATTTTGACGCACAGACGATCCGCAAAACTGTCATGCACCACCATTTGCGAACAGAAGCTTCCAACCGTTTCGAAAAAGCAATCGACACACAGCGGTGCGATCAGGCGCTAGGCCTTGCGCAATATCTCATGATGACCTTGCAGCCCAACGCAAAGATTGTAGCGTACGGCACAGCGCAAACCGGTCAAACGGAAAAATTGACCATCGATGTTCCGCTCGATTTCCTGTGTGTCCGCTCCGGGAGCAAGCTTACGGCGGATGACGTTCGCAACACACTGGAATCGCTCGGCTTTGAGGTCAAAATCGATCGCAGAGTATCCGATAAACACATCAAAGACGACGCTGACCAAGAGGCCTTCGTCAAAGAAAGCTTGTCAAAAGATGCGAACATGGAGCATTGCAAGGCAGAAAAGGACGGCAATCAAGATGCGCACGATCGATGCAAAGAACTTGGATTAGGCGCAAATCAAAACGAAATGAAAGACAAGCACGATGACGTCGTACTGCAGGTCACCGTGCCGACGTGGCGGGCGACGGGCGATATCAGCATGCGCGACGACATCTTGGAAGAAGTCTGCCGCATGATCGGCTACCACCACATCGAATATCAGCCGCCTGTCATCACGCTCGAAAAGCCCGTCCGTCAACTTCGCTTGGACCGTTTGCGCGCTATGAAAGAGTATTTGGCGTTCCGCGCCGATCTCCAAGAGATATTCACTTACCCCTGGGTGAGCGACGCGTTCCTAAAAGCGGCAGACGGCGAAGACGCGCTCACCGCCAAATCTTATGTGACCTTGGCAACGCCGCCGGCACCGGATCGCTCACGGCTTCGCCGTTCGCTCATCCCTGTCTTGCTCGATGCCGTCGTGAACAACTTGCGCTATTACGAGTCGTTCGGCCTTTTCAACACGGAAACGGTTTTCCTCCCCTGTGAAAACAAAGCATCCGACGCTTCGTCTTCACAAAGTGAGCATATGCCCCTGCAGCGCAAACATTTAGGCATTGCCCTCGCAGGCGACGATGCCGTCAACCTTTTCCTCAGATTAAAAGGTATCTTGGAAGATCTTCCGCGCTATTCGGGCGTCGAGCCTTTCCTGTTGGTTGAAGGCAAGGAACAGCCGGCTTGGGCCGATCGCCATGCGTGGATGGTGATCACCGACCAAAACAACAACGTCATAGGCACCATGGGACTTCTTGCGCCGATGGCCGCAAGCCGCGCAGGGATCAAGCAGAGCGTCGTCGCTCTTGCAGAACTGAATCTCGACGATCTTGTACCGCTTCCGAGCCGTGAGAATCAATTCGAAGCGCTGCCGTATTTTCCTCTCGTCGAACAGGATCTTTCTATGATCGTGGATCGCGAAGTGACGTGGGGAGATATCGAAGAAGCGATCGGAAAATCCGTCAAGAAGCTCGAATTTATTGAGGAATACCACGGCGAGCAGGTTCCTGAAGGCAAAAAATCGCTGATGTTCCGCTTCTGGCTCGGATCCGACGAAGGCACGATGACACCGGATCAGATCGAAAAAGCCCGTTCTCGCGTCATCAAGAAGTTGACCTACACGTTAGGCGCTAAAATGCGCTGACAAGAGCACTTTCGTCACCAATAATCAGGTGCGACCATAGCAAGTACACATCGACCTTGAAAAAATGCGTTAACGGGCACATACGACACCACCTGATCCGCTTCTCCGTGCTAAGAATAAGATCAGCGTTTTGCGTTTTGTGCAGTTATCAAAGCGGCTTGTCACATTTATCATATAAACAACAAAGACGGCAATTGTGAAACATATAACGTTGCGTACAAAACAAATATCAACTCGAACATTAAGAACAGGACTGTCACCATGAAAAATACATACGATCTCATCATCATCGGCGCGGGACCGGCAGGGCTCTCGGCCGGGCTTTACGCGGGACGCGCACGCCTTAAAACCGTTATCGTCGAGCGCGGACAGACGGGCGGCCAGATCGCCACGACGTCAGAAATCGAAAACTACCCCGGCGGACTCTCAGAGCCCGGCAAACCGGAAAGCGGTCAGGAACTGACCGATCGCATGGCACGTCAAGCGGAAGGCTTCGGCATCGAGCGCCTCAACGCCAACGTCACTGCCGTCGATCTTGAAGGTCCCGTCAAGCGCGTGCACACGCGTGACGTCACATTGGAAGCTCCGGCAATCATCCTCGCGACAGGTGCACATCCGCGTCTTCTCGGTGTTCCGGGCGAAAAGGAATTCACCGGCCGCGGAGTGTCGTACTGCGCCACATGTGACGGCGCTTTTTTCAGAGATTTGGAAGTCTTCGTCGTAGGCGGCGGCAACGCAGCCGTAGAAGAAGCGCTCTTTCTCACAAGGTTCGCGCGCCGTGTCACCATCATTCATCGGCGGGATGAGCTTCGCGCAGATAAAGCCATTCAAGAGCGCGCCTTCAAGAATGAAAAAATCGACATCATGTGGAATACGGTCGTCACAGAATTGTCGGGCGAACACGTCCTCTCCTCGATCACCGTTCGCGACACAAAGACGGGAGAAGAACGCGTCATCAACGCCGATGAAAAAGACGGCATCCTCGGAGTCTTTATGTTCGTCGGACTGACCCCGAATACCGAGTTTTTCAAAGATAAAGTCGCGACAGAAAACGGTTACATCCTCACCGACGATGAAATGCGAACGAATATTCCCGGCGTTTACGCAGCAGGCGACATTAGGAAGAAGTCTCTCCGCCAAGTGGTCACGGCCTGTTCCGACGGGGCGATCGCTGCAGTGCAAGCAGAACGCGACCTTGCCGCCGGTTTGATCGGCTAGGAGCGACATTGCCCATATGCTTTCTTTCAAAAAACTGAATCTTGAGGACATAACGACCGTTCGGCCGTATCTACAGGAGAATCCTCAACACCTTTGCGACCTCACCGTCGGCGCCACATTTATATGGCGTGATTTTTTCGAATACGAGTACACCATCGCCGCGTCCTGTCTGATCTTTCGCATGAAGATCTTCGGGACGCACAAAGCGTACACTGTACCTTTAGGGAAAAACCGCGACGAAGCGCTCGATCTTCTCGACGCCTACTGTCTGGAACAAGATGAGCCGCTCGTCTTCTGTGTCGTCGGAGATTTGGATCTGCCGTATTTGTCGGCGCGCTATCCGGGGTTTCATGCTGTCACCGAGCGCGATTATTTCGATTACCTCTACGAAGCAAAAGACCTCCTAGAACTCAAAGGCAGAAAGCACCGCACAACGCGCAACAACATCAGCCAGTTCAAGCGTGGCGTATCCGACTGGCGCTTCGAGGCCATAGCAAAAAACAACATTGAGGACGTCCGCCTTTTCTTTGAAAAGCAGATCGACGAGATACCAAAGGACAATGTCACCCTACTAGAGGAAGCGGACAAAATCATCGAGATCTTCGATCACTGGGAACTTTACGGGATGTTTGGCGGCGCACTCTATGTCGGCGATGAAGTCATCGGGTTTTCGCTTGCCGAAAAGGTAGGCAACACCCTTTACAACCACGTCGAAAAAGCCGACACGAGCTACCGCGGCGTGTACCAGATGATTGTCTCCGAATTCATGCAAATGTTCGGAAGCGATACTGACATCGCATTTATTAACCGTGAAGACGACAACGGTGACCCCGGTCTTCGTCAATCCAAAATGAAGTATCGCCCCTGCGCGCTCATCTCAAAATACACTGTATACACAACCTCCGAGCATCCGGAGGAATGGCGTATGCGCCCGTATGAGTAGACCGTATTGCCTTAACCGGTAAAACACGCAGCATTTTTTCAGCCGCGCTGTTCGAAGCTAAATAACAAGCCCCTTGTGCTTGCGACCGTCTCTATTGAAGAGTCTCACACTCACAAGGGGCTTTTATCCTTATTAAATTAAGTAGAACTTCGCTATTAAATTAAATAAAATTTCGCTGTCCCGATCTTAAGACCCTTTAGAAACTCTCGTTCGACAACTCGATGTCGATGTTGTCAACGCAGGCGAGCACAGGAACGACTGTGGCGCCGGGATTGCGCGATCTATAATGGGACGATTCCCCCCATGGAACCGTTTTTTCGGACACCCAGAGCAGCTTGTCCCCAAAAAGATCCTTAAGTGACACGGTAAAGCGCACATTATAGGGAACGGCGATCGATCCGTCTTTTTTGAGCCAGAGCGGACCGAAGCGCGACGTGCCTGTAACGATGCCTTTTGTGGGATTGACAAGGCCGGTGTAGTGCAGATACGGAATGTAGAGTATGTCGCGGTCACGCGGCAACGCCGCGAACTCTTGGATCGTGCTGACCTTCCGGTCGCCGCCTTTCATCGCGACAGAAAGCGATGTCACATCGTGACCTGTCGCCTTTTCTCCAAACTCATCGGCATCCGATTGTCTCCAGATAAATCCCTGGAACACACCTCGGTCGAAGATCGGGCGCGACTTCCGCGCACGGCCGTATTGATCAACAGGGCGCGGATACGTCTCAAGCAGCGTCGGATCTTCCATGAGCGTGAACCGGTCGGATAAAACCTTCTGTCCGATGTCGTCGGGACTCATCATGGCAAACCCGCGCTTCATGGCGCCGCCGTTGAATCCGATCCACGTGTGGTAGTCGACATAAGTTGCCAGAGCGGCAGGTCCGAAGACAATGGTAAAAGGCTGTTCCGGCACGCGCTCCGCGGGAGCGGCGGTGTAAAGCTCCACAAGCCACGAAAGCCGGTCATGCAATGCGCCGGCATCGAGATTTTCCACCCTTCCGGCAAACTGCTCGGCATTCACTTCCCATTTATCTCGGAGCGACGCCAATACGAGCGTTATCCCGATATCGGTCGCCCGCCAGTATACGGCCTCCGTCGATTCGGTCGACATGAATGCCTGCTCTGTAGCACCTGAGGATATATTACCGGAAAGCAGAATATCTTCCGTTTCCAAACCGGAGACGGCCTCTTCAACAAAAGCGATGACGTCTTCGCTTGTCATCGCTGCGACGGCTGGATCATAAGCTTCCTCGCTTATGACCGTTTCCTGTATGGCGGATATCGTCGGCTGATACGTCAGAGGCGCCGCAAATGGAAGCATTTCAATGGCTTTGTCGACCGCTTTTTTCATTGAGTCGAGGTCATCTGCATCGGTCATGATGGAGGACGAGGCCATCTTGCGATCACCATAGACCATGACTTCCAGTTTCGTGAGGATTTCTCTTGTATTGAGCGAGACGGCTGAATTGGCGTAGCGGACGAAACGACTGTCTTCCGATTGCCATGCAAACATGGCTTTGGCGTCTTTACTTAGGGCATACGCTGCCAATTCCTTTAGCATCTTAATCGCGTTTTCTTTTGCCATGTCACTCACCTACTTTCACGTTGTCGAAACGACAGACAGGCACGCCGTGTCCGAGCTGCATCTCCTGTGATGGCGCGCCCTTGCCGCAATTATCGACATATTGTACTTCCCACGTCGACTCGTCGCCGACTTTGGTCAGCGACCGATAAAAATCAAGCGTCATCCCTTCGTACGTGCAGTTGCGGAGCGCGCCTTTCTTCTCTCCGTCTTCAACGAGCCAGCCGATATCTGTCGCGAAGTGGAACTGCTCGCGAGTAGAACCGATGGACCAGCTCCTTTCACCGGATAAAATGACGCCGCGTTCCGTACCTTTAATGATGTCTTCCAACGTGCCGTCCTCTCCCGGATCGATGTTGATATTTGTCATCCGCTCGATGGGCACACGGTAAAACGCGCATGCGCGACTTGTGCCTCCGGAGTCCAGGAAGATCTCGCGACCCGCGCGATCATTAGCTTCCATAACCATCTGCCGCGATGTGATGGCGCCGGTTAGGATCCCGTTTTCGATCAACATCCTGTTTTTCGCCGGAACACCGTCGTCATCGTAACCGAAGCTGCCAGGCGAGTTGATAAGCGTCGCATCGGCTCGCGCATTCAATTTCTCAGAACCGTATTGAAGTTTGCCGAAGTCGTCGAGCCGAACGAACGATCCGCCGGCATATGAGAGCTCATAGCCCAAAATGCGGTCAAGCTCCAGCGCGTGACCGATCGTCTCATGCACTTGAAGAAACATCATGTCCGGCATGAGAATCACCGAGCAACGCTCTGAAGGACAGGAAGGCGCGGCGATCACCTCGAAAAGCTCACTCAAAACGCGATCCGACTCGCGTTTCCAGTGATCCTTGTTCATCAATTCCCAGCCTCGAGTCGGACCTAGGCGAGGCGGCCGATAACCGCGTTGTTGCATGACGCCTTCCGAATCAAAAGAGGCCACTTGGATCGCCGGGAATATTTCAATTATATATTTTTCTATTTCAGCGCCTTCGGAATCGAAATATCGAATCGTTTTGCGCGTCGTCTTGATCGAAACGACACGCTGTGGAACATTTTTATGCTGAAGCGCGCTGTCAATGTCCTTCATAATCGCTACGCGCTCGAGGAGCGGCACCTCAAACGGATCTATGCCGCACGGACTTTCAAAGCGCGCTTTTACGATGTCCTTATCGGCCAGTCGAATCGGCCGCCGGCTTCGCTTGGAAGCGGCCGCCGCGTTGTCAAAAGCGCGATCAAAGACGGCTTCCGCCTCTTCCTCACACGAAGAAGCCGCAAAACCCCAAGCGCCGTCAACGAGAACACGAACACCGTATCCACGCTCTTCGGCGCGGTCAAACGCGATGAGATTGCCGTTCCACATGACCAACGTGTCATTTTCTTCTTTCGGAACATAGCGGACATCGACATATTCAGCCCCGCGATCCGCCAGTCGTTTTATCAGATGTTTCCACTCAACACCCATATTATTCTCCCTATCTGTTATCTGTTTTTCTACCTGTTTTCTCTTAAAATATCTATAATAAATAGCTCAGCGAACTTTCATCGCCGCTTTACTTTCGATTTTAACCGCTTTACTTTTGCATGTAGCCGCTTTGCTTTGTCTGCCCCACATATTTATGCGCCTGTACGTTCAGGATGCGAAATCAGAAGATTTTAACTATCGTTTCAGTTCACTTCTTCTTATAAGCATATCACCTTTTCGTTGATGTTCTAAAGAAACGAAGGCAGGAACAGACAATAACGACACATTATTATTTAGTCTAGCACGCTTCTTACAAAAAAACGAGAATTTTCGTGCTTTTTTGGAAAATATGTCAAGGCGTATTCATGCTATACTTTTCCTCAGATGTCTACGATGGAGGTAAAAAATAAGCCGCTTAGCCGGCACGTCATCACGGCTTTTTTGAGTGGCCAAGCGGTTTCTTTGCTTGGTTCATCACTTGTTCAGTTTGCGATCATCTGGTACGTCACACTGCAAACGAACTCTGCCACATCGATGACCATCATCACTGTCACTTCCCTGATTCCGCAATTGCTCGTTGCGCCCTTAGCAGGTGTATGGGCAGATCGCTATGACCGCCGCTGGCTCATCATGTTGTCGGATGGCGGTATTGCGCTCGCCACCGCTTGGCTGATGATCATGGCGCTTAGGAACGGGCTTCAGATGTGGATGATCTATCTCGTATCGGCGATCCGTTCGCTGGGCGGCGGCATCCAAAGTCCCGCCAACCAAGCCCTCATTCCTCAGATTACACCTGAAGACAAGCTTGTCCGCATCAACGGCATCTACAGCACGATCAGCAATATGCTGATGTTGCTCTCGCCGATTTTAGGCGGCGTTCTGCTGTCGCTTACCCCTATTTGGTCCGTTTTCCTCGTCGATGTCATCACAGCGATTGTCGGCATTTCCATCATGTTTTTCATCCCCATCCCGCATCAAATCACCGGCAAAATCGTCAACGCTTTGGGAAACACGCCGCGACTTAAAGAGGGCGAGTGCTGGGGCTTCCCGGAATCACGACTCGACGCTGTTTCCTCGAAGGATGCGTCATCTCAAGATATGGTAATCTCAGAGCTTGAAGCGCTCGAGTCTGGCCTCTCGAAATTCAATGAAGGCTTTTCATACGTCAATAAAATCAAGCCTCTTCGCAATCTCATGTTGACCTACGCAGGCTTCATGCTGATGCTCTCTCCGGTTATTACGCTCATCCCGTTATTTATTCGCCGCCATTTCGGCATAGAAGTCTGGTACATAACGGCAACAGAGACGGCGCTTTTTGCAGGCATGGCGATCGGCGGCTTGCTCGTTTCGTTCAAAGGATACTTCCGTAGTTGTCTTCGCACCGTCCGAACTTCCGGTTTGCTCGTCGCTATGGTCATGCTTACCGTTTCCTTACTCGCCATCTTCGAGTCGATTTTGTTTTCGATCTTTGCCGTGCTGGCACTTCTTTTAGGCATGATTGTGCCCTTTTATTCGACGGCAGTCACGACACTTTTCCAACGAGAAGTAGAGTCAGAATATCATGGACGCGTGTTCGCGCTTTTATACATGATCGGTTCCGCCGCGATCCCCTTAGGATCCATCCTTCTAGGCCCGCTGGCTGACTTTATCTCTATTGAGTACATTTTCCTCGCCGCGGCGGTGATTCAGATCGTCCTCATGCTGACATCATTAAAGACGGTCCCGAACACGTTTGAGATTGAAACAGCGCTGATTCGCACCAAAAGAAATCGAGTAAGCCAAAGTGAAATGTCTGAAGAATCTATTGATCATGAGTCGCAAGAAGTCGACGGCGCGGTAGGACATGACCTGCACAATAACGACGACTTCGTGCCAGGAGATGCTACGCAAGAAAATGACGACGCGACAGACCGTGAACTGCATAATAATAGTGACATCGTGACAGAACCCTCCGATCAGCAATTGGGAAATGGTCATTAGCTATTGTTGTCATTCATCAGTCATGGTCCGCATATGGACATCGATATAACAGCGGAATCTACTCCTCCAGCGAGGTGCTAAACATCTGAGAATAGGGTAACATAATGAATAGATATGCCGACGCAGGTTGACTTATTTTAGTAGAGAGCCGCACTTTACGTGGCATACACATATAAAATAGGATGTGTCTTTTCGTCGAACGGATCGAAAAGACATTTTTCAGGAGGTACATATGATTGAATTAGGCATAGCGTCCATTAAGGCAAGAGAAATCATGGACTCGCGCGGAAATCCGACGGTCGAAGCGGAAGTTATGGTCGAAGACGGATCACTCGGCCGAGCTGCCGTGCCATCTGGTGCATCAACCGGCGCACACGAAGCCGTCGAACTGCGCGATGGTGATAAAAACCGCTACATGGGCAAAGGGGTAGAGAAGGCCGTCGACAATGTGCGCTCGGTCATCACACCCGAACTCATCGGCATGAATATTTTTGATCAAGCCGGTATTGACCGCGTCATGATCGAACTCGACGGCACCGACAACAAGGCGAATCTTGGCGCAAATGCGATTCTTGCCGTCTCTTTGGCCTCTGCCAAGGCTGCAGCGGCCGCTCTCGATATGCCGCTCTGGCAATATCTTGGCGGCATTCGTGCCCACGTTCTGCCTGTCCCCATGATGAACGTCATCAACGGAGGACATCACGCTGACAACAGCATCAACTTGCAAGAATTCATGATCATGCCTGCCGGCGCGCCGACTTTCCGTGAGGCGCTTCGCTGGAGCGCGGAAGTATTCCACACGCTCAAGGATCTTTTGAAGAAGGAAGGCTACGCGACAGCCGTAGGCGACGAAGGCGGCTTCGCTCCGAACCTCAGAAGCGATGAAGAAGCCCTGCAATGGCTCGTCCGCGCGATCACCGAAGCCGGCTATAAACCCTTTGAAGATTTCTGCATCGCGATGGATCCTGCGTCCACTGAGCTATTCGAAGCGGCCAAACGCGAAGGCAAAGACGGCTACTTGTTCTGGAAGACAGGCGAATTCAAGACGACTGAGGAGATGATCGATTACTACGAAGGACTCGTCGACAAATACCCGATCTTTTCGTTAGAAGACGGACTTGCCGAAGATGACTGGGATGGCTGGATCCAGATGACAGAGCGCCTTGGCCACCGCATTCAGCTCGTAGGCGACGATCTTTTCGTCACAAACACCGATCGCCTGGCACGCGGCATTGATCTCGACGCGGCAAACTCCATCTTGATCAAAGTAAACCAGATCGGCACACTATCTGAGACCTTTGACGCCATCGATATGGCTCAATCAAACGGCTGGACAGCCGTCGTTTCACACCGTTCCGGCGAGACCGAAGATGTCTCCATCGCCGACATCGTTGTCGCGATGGGTACAGGCCAGATCAAGACCGGCGCCCCCTCAAGAAGCGACCGCGTCGCAAAATACAACCAGCTCCTTCGCATCGAAGAAGCCCTAGGAGATTCAGCTCTCTATGCCGAATGGGATGCCTTCCGCTTTAATCGGTAATAGAGCTTTTGAACAATTCGATTGAATATCAGAAAACGTACGATGAGCGACTTTATTAACAGTTCTCTTATTGTACGTTTTCTTCTATGTTTAGTTATTTTATAATGTAAATCAGGGAATGATAATATGTAATTCAATATTCGGTGATCCTTAACGAAGCGAGCAATATTGATGAAAGTTGTTAGAAAAATCCTAAAAGTAGTCTCTGCAGGATTACTATCGGTTGTTATTTTATCCTTGTTACTATGTACGTATAAATTAACACCCGTTCATATCGAAAATCGGGAAGGAAACACGGACTATGTATGGCCCCCTAATTCAGTTTGGGTTAATATGGACGAAGGAATCTCATGGGGAAAATATGACTCGAAAGGATTCAATAACAAAGAAGTTATATATAATCCAGATATAATAATTCTAGGCTCCTCTCATATGGAAGCAGTAAACGTTTTCCAAAATCAGACGGTTTCGTATCTGTTAGGTCAGAAATTTGGAAACAAATACACCGTCTATAACATGGGCATTTCCGGACATCATTTTTTTAAAGTTTGTCAATATCTACCGAATACAATCGAGCTCTATGAAAAAACACCAAAAGTAATCGCTATAGAAACAAACAATGTATCGATTGCTCAAGAAGACGTTAATCGTGTGCTTGATAGAACGATTGATTATACACCTAGTCATAGCACGGGTGTCATTGGAGCTTTACAGAAAGTTCCATTCTTTCGTCGTGTTTACAGACAATTGGAAAGTGGACTAATCGATTTGTTTACTTCCGGTCAAAGAGATGACACACCTGATTCTAACGTTGACAAAAATGAAACTAGAATAATCCATAGTGATGTTGCTGAAGAAGCAGTTGATGAAAATGCCTATACGCAACTATTTCAATATCTATCAAATATTGAAAAGAATAGCGGAACACAAATCATCGTATTTTACCATCCGGCTGAAAAACTCAATAAAGACGGTTCTATAGAGTTCAAAAGAAGCGTTTCTTTGTCGGCTTTTGAGAAATATTCAATGCTTTTTGGTATTGATTTTATAGACATGACGGAAACATTTGAAGCAATGTACTATGAGGAACACCTTGTGCCACATGGTTTTATTACTGGGGAAATAGGATTCGGACATCTAAATGTATATGGACATGCTGCGATAGCCAATAGTTTATATGATAAAATCATTAAATTGGAAAAGACGGAACAAATATGCAAATGATAAGTTTTGTTTTTTTCGGGATGGTGGGGATAACATTCCTCTCTCTTTATTTGGTTGATAAGTTTATTCCAGATGATAGGATAAACAATTCAATTTCTAATTGGATATTACTTATTAGTAGCTACTTGTTTGTTTTATACGCTGATTACCGCTTTGCGGCCGTACTTGCAATCACAACATTTGTCGCATGGTTCTTCGCAACTAAAAAGTATTATGGTGTTGGAATAGTCCTTTTAGTGCTTTCTTTAGCTGTCTTTAAGTACACCAATTTCTTCTGTGAATCTTTTGCATTGATTCTCGGAAATGATTTTGTAGCGATAAGTTTAATACTACCGCTAGGCATATCATTCTATACGTTTAGTGCCATTAGTTATATTGTTGATGTTTCGAGAAGAAAAACTAAACCAAAGAGCTTAAAGACTGTTGCGCTCTACCTGTCCTTTTTTCCAAAATTTACTTCTGGACCAATACAAAAAAGCCAAGATTTTTTTGAACAAATTGAGAAAAAACGTGACATCGGTTGGAATACTTTTTCTCTAGGTATACAAATATTCGTTTTCGGCCTCTTTAAAAAAATCGTTTTGGCTGACAGATTATCGGTTTTCGTTAACCAAGTTTATGAAACACCTATGGTTTTTGGAAGTCTTACCGTATTACTTGCGACAATAGCTTACTCAATGCAAATATATTTCGATTTTTCCGGTTATTCAGACATGGCTATCGGAATCGCCAATATTCTGGGAGTAAAACTGCCACGAAATTTCAACTTGCCCTATCTATCTCGAAATGTAACAGAATTCTGGAAGCGCTGGCATATTACACTTTCAGCATGGCTTCAGGAATATGTGTATTTCTCTCTAGGAGGAAACAGAAAGGGGAAACATAGAACTTATATAAACCTTATGGCGGTTATGATTATTGGCGGTATATGGCATGGAGCAAACTGGACATACATCTTTTGGGGATTACTACACGGAATGTCTCTCATCTTTCATAAACTTTGGATGGACGTTACACAATCCGACAAGAAAAGAAATTCTAGCATAGGAAAAATTGTATCCACCTTTTTAACATTCTTATTCATTACATTATGTTGGATATTTTTTAGAGCCACTTCTATACCGCATGCTTTAACAATAATCCAAAGATTATTTAGTTTTGAGCCCGGTTTGGAACAACCGTATTTGTGGCTAGGCATATCATCTTTTATTCTCATTGTGTCTAGCATTTTAGCTAATAAAAAATCAAAAAACTCTCTCCCCGCCAATCAAAAAATGAACATATCAAAAGTTGATGCTTACTATCCTCTAGTCGATTTATCATCCTTTTGGGGGATGGTTGCTTTCTTCGTTTTTTGCGGACTAATACTATCACTTGCACATACAGGAGGAAGTCCATTTATCTATGGTAAATTTTGACAATCGAGCTCATTACCCTACAAAGAATGAGCAGAAAATCTACTTGAACTGACAAAAGGCAAACGAGAACTATGAGAAATGAATACGATATTAAAAACCTCAATCCGCGGCAGAATCCTTATTCCAACCGCGTGAAACAGCAAGTAACGATCAATCTCAACAAGAAAACGGTCGACTATTTTAAGGCCGAATCAGAGCGAGCCCGGTATACCGTATCAGACACTGATTAATCTTTACCTAGATGATTGTGTTGTTAACGAGCGTCACATCGATCTTTCTTGGAAATAAGATGCTTCCGACATCTTGTGTCTTTAGCCAGAGAGATTTTCTTGCGGAAAGACAATTATTTTAGAGCCTACTGCGCAGGCATCAAATGCTTGAGATAAGGCGATTAGCGGTTTATATCCAGTATAATAGGTGCAAGCAAAATGCAGGATATTGAGGAAAACCCTTGCACTTGGAGGATCTAT
>JAAZKK010000067.1 GCA_012799825.1 Clostridiaceae bacterium
CATTCTAACGACGTCAGGCGTTGATGACGGTTCTTTCGGTCAGGCCTGTTACGAAGGTATTCTACTCTTTGTGGAAGCTAACACGGACACGAAAGTCACTGACGTCAAAGAAGACGACTTTGGCCGTGTCGTTCAAGCAGTAGCGGAAATTATCGCAGACTATGATGTCATGGTCATGCCCGGCTTCCAGTTTGCCGGTGCAGGAGCAGTAGCAAATGACAATCCGGAAAAACACTTTATCCTAGTTGACTCTTACCCCAAGATCACTGATGACGGCGAAGAGGTTCAGCTTGACAACGTCTACGCCATGATGTTCAAGGAAGAAGAGTCCGGCTTCTTCGCAGGCATCGCCGCGGCTCTGCACACGAAGACCAATAAGGTTGCTGTAGTCAACGGCATCGCCTTCCCGTCCAACGTTAACTACCAGTATGGCTTCATGTCCGGCGTCAACTATTCCAACAAGCACTACGGCACCTCAGCAGAAATCATTGAGCTGCCCGCCTATTCCGGTACAGACGTCACCGGTGCGGATGTTGGCGGCAATTATATCGGTGCCTTCGCCGACCAAGCAACAGGCAAGGTTGTTGGAGAAGCTCTGTTAGCCAAAGGTGTTGACATCATGTTGGTAGCTGCCGGCGACTCCGGAAACGGCGTCTTCGCCGCTGTTAAAGAGTCACCAGAAGGCAACTACGTCATTGGCTGCGACGTTGACCAGTACGACGACGGCGAGACGGGCACAAGAAACATCGTCCTGACCTCAGCATTGAAGAACATGACGCCTATCGTAGCTGATCAACTGCAAAAAATCCATGACGGCACCTTTGAGGGGCAGAATGCCCTCCTTGGCGCTACAGAAGGCGGCACAGGCTATGTCTCCGAAGACGGCAGACATCAGCTTTCAGAGGATGCATTGGCCAAGCTGGCTGAAGTCTTTGAACTGGTTAAGGACGGCATCATCGTGCCTGCCTCCAACTTTAATGGCCACACGCCGGATAACTTCCCTGGACTCTAAGTCAGGTCGTTTTAAAAGAGGGCAGCTTTGGCTGCCCTCTTTTTTGCTCAGAAATGCCGAACCTGCATCTAGGCGATTTTTACCGCAGAACTGCTTTGATAAGCTGATTAGCAGGCGATCCCAAGAAAACATAAGCCTTTAGTGAGGAGCCTATGACAGAAACAATTGTCGAACTGAAGAATATTACGAAGAGGTTCCCGGGCATTGTTGCCAACGACGACGTTACACTTGACATTAGAAAGGGTGAGATTTTTGCCCTCCTGGGAGAAAACGGAGCAGGCAAGTCTACCCTAATGAGCATCCTCTTCGGCATGTATGAGCCTGATGAAGGTCAGATTTTTGTGCGGGGCGAAAAGGTGCGCCTGACCTCGTCGAAAGATGCAGCCGCCCTAAGCATCGGTATGGTTCACCAACACTTTAAGTTGGTTTCAAACTACACCATCACCGAAAACATCGTCCTCGGAGACGAGCCTCTGAAACGCCTTGGCCCCCTGTCCTGGGTTGACTTGAAAGGCGCGTCTGAAAAGATCCGATCTCTTTCTTTAGAATATGGCTTAGAGGTAAATCCTGATGACAAGATTGAGGACTTGCCGGTCTCAACTCAGCAGAGGGTTGAAATTTTGAAAATGCTTTACCGCGATGCGGAGATTTTGATCTTTGACGAACCCACTTCAGTGCTGACACCGCAGGAAATAGAGTACCTGCTAGAAATTATGGAAGAGCTGCGCCGCGGCGGTAAGACGATTATCCTTATTTCTCATAAGCTTGAGGAGATTAAGCAGGTTGCTGACCGCTGTGCCATTCTGCTGCACGGCAAGCTGGTTGGAGTCTATGATGTCGCCACAACGACGACGCAGCGAATGGCCAATCTCATGGTGGGCAAGGAATTAGACTTTAGCATAGACAAAACGGAGCATGACTTCGGCGAAGTGGTCTTGGACGTTTCCGACCTGACAGTGTATAACGAGCAAAAGGTTAAGGTCGTGGACAACGTGTCCTTGAAGGTGAGGCAGGGTGAAATTCTGGCCATTGCCGGAGTTTCGGGCAATGGTCAGGTGGACATAGCAGATGCTATCGCAGGTCTGCAAAACATCAGTGCAGGTTCAATCTCTTTCAAAGGCGAAGATATTTCTCGCCTGACCATTAAGGAGCGCATTACAAAGGGCATTTCCTACATACCTGAAGACAGACAAAAGGAAGGCCTGATTATGGATCTCACCTTGCGAGACAATTTAGCTATTAAGACCTTTGATCGTGAGCCCTTTTCGAAGAAGGGAATCCTGCAGCCGGAGTCCTTTGAACAACAGGCGGAAGACCTTATTAGGCGCTACGATATCCGTAGCGGACAGGGCGGTCAGACCTTGACACGCTCTATGAGCGGCGGCAACCAACAGAAGGCTATTATTGCTCGTGAGGTGGAGCTTGACTCCGACCTGTTGATTTTTGTGCAACCGACGCGTGGCCTGGACGTCGGCGCCATCGCCAATATCCACCAGCAGATCCTAGAGCAGCGCGACCTAGGCAAAGCCATCCTTCTAGTCTCACTGGAACTGGATGAAGTTATGGCACTGGCTGACACCATCAGTGTTGCTTTCCGTGGACAAATCTTAAAGACAGACAGTGTCCACAATCTTTCCAAAGAGGAAGTGGGTCAATACATGATGGGGGTAACACAATGAAGAAGTTTATTACGAGGGTCAGGTCTGCTCTGTCAGGACTGCTAGTTCCCGCAATATCCATCGTCCTAACCCTGATCGTCGCCTCAGCTATCCTTCTTCTCTTGGGGAAGAATCCTGTAGAAGTCTTTTTAGGATTTCTGCGTGGTTCCGGCATGGTGCTTAAACCACGCTACGCCGGAGGCCAGGGCATCCTGACCGACTTTTTCTCCTACTTTTCAATACTTACCCCAATGATATTCGCCTCTCTTGGAGTCATGCTGGGCTTGCGAGCCGGCCTGTTTAACATCGGAGTAGCAGGTCAAATGCTCTTTCCGGGATTCTTGGCAAGTGTTCTTGTAGGCTATTCCAACCTTCCTTCATACCTGGCTTGGCCCCTCATTATCCTAATCGGTTTGGTGGCGGGCGGTGCCATGGGATCTCTAATAGGCTTTTTAAAGCACCGCTTCAACATCCATGAGGTCGTAACCTCCATCATGCTAAATTACATTGTCAGCTACGTGACAGCCTTCTTTATTAATACCTACTTTGTTGATCCTGTAACGCGGAACTCACGGACGATCAAGGAAACGAGCCGTTTGTTGATTTCGGGAAAGGCAGACGGTGTCCGCTTTGACTTTCCGGTGGGCCTGATAGTTGCCTTGCTTGCCGTTTTCGTCATACGTTTCATTCTGGACCGCACTACTGTAGGCTTCCGCATTAATGCCGTAGGCCTAAACAAGTACTGTGCGCGTTATGCGGGCATTAACGTGGGCGGAAACATTGTCCTTGCCATGGCTATGTCCGGCGCTCTGGCAGGCTTGGCAGGCGTTACTTACTATCTGGGCTTCGCCAACAACATGGTGCCTAAGGATCTTGTATCACTAGGCTACGACTCAATTGCCGTAGCCGTTCTGGGCAACATCGCGCCGGTAGGCACTCTCTTTGCCTCCATCTTGGTTACCATCTTCCAAAAGGGCAGCATTTACATGAGTTCAAACGTTGGCGTGCCAAAAGACATTGCCTCAGTAATAATAGGTATTTTGCTTATGTTCTCAGCCAGTGGTCTCTACATTGAGGATAAGTTACAGCACCTTGGTAGAACTGTCCGCCCTAAGCGGGATTCCAAGACCGATAAGGATAAAGCAGAGGAGGAACAGTTATGAATATAGATAAGATCATGACAGATGGCCTGTCCTTTTCCCTGCCTCTCTTTATTATGGCCATCGGCGGCATCTACTCCGAACGCTCCGGAGTCACCATGCTGTCGATTGAAGGTTTTCAGGGTTTTGGTGCCTTCACAGGCGCCATTACCGTCGTTATTTTGCGGACGGCAATGGGTTCATCCCCGAACTGGCTCATTTATGTTGCTACCTTGGCGTCCGTCTTGGGCGGTATGCTTCTGGCTCTGCTCAATGCCCTTATGGTTATCAAACTGAAGTCTAAGATGACGATTGCCGGCGTGGTTGTTAACATCTTGGCTGTTGCCCTGACCTCCTTCCTTTCCAGCGTTATAACCGGCGCTGTTACGGGTCAGGCTACCAATAAGATCCAGCTTGGCGTGTCGCCGAGGTACACCATACCTTACCTGTCAGAAATACCGGTGATTGGCGGCCTCTTCCAAAACATCTACCCCTTTGCCTTTATTATCATTGTGGTCGCTCTTTTGGCCTGGTACGTCCTGTACAAGACCTCCTACGGCCTCCGTCTGAGGGCAGGCGGAGATAACCCCCACAGCTTGGATGCTGCAGGTGTTGATGTCAACAAGATCCGTTTTTCTGCTGTGGTTCTGGCAGGCGGTTTTGCCGGATTAGGGGGCATTGCCTTCACCTACATGATGGCAAACTTTTCTCCCTCCAGTTACGTCGGCTACGGCTATCTTGCCATTGCTGCCCTGATCTTCGGCAACTGGAATATCAGGACAACGTTTTGGACCTCAATGTTCTTCGGTTTTAGCCGATCCTTTAGTGACCAGCTTGTAAATGAGTTGGGCATGTCCAGCAATTACTCGGACCTCTTCTCCGTCATGCCCTATGTACTGACTCTCATCGTCCTGATTTTCTTCTCGAAGCACAACAGGCCGCCCAGAGCCCTAGGCGAACATTTTGACAAAGGCAAAAGATAACTGGGGAAGCATAGCATGACGTATGGGGTAGCCGTGAAACCTTCTTCATCGTTACCTTTAACTGTATTGAGGCGTTTCTAAACCGGTCGAGACTTTTTCAAGATACACCGGTTTAGAAACGTCGATAAAATCGCAGTTATCGTCACCTGTGACGCTCAGCTTGGTGCAGGCGGCTTTTTTCTCAACACTCAAGCAAAAACCGTATATTAGTTCACTCCTCACAAGAATCCTGTATATTTCCCCTGTGAGGTCTAATGCCGAATTTAGCCTTTTCTGCTCTTGCACCGTTATTTGACGCTGTTAAACAAGTCTTGAATTGTATAGTAGGATTGTTTCAGTCGTTCTTTATATTCGGGCAAATCCCAATCGTCCCAGGTATAGGCACTCATATGGTTTAGAACATTGTTTTCAATACTCGGGAATGAATCCAAGACCGTGCCGTTGTAATCAACGTATAAAGCACCAATAAAGATTTCATCGACATATCGGCTTGCCTCAAGCCCGTCTTTATGGACATTTCCGATGAATTCTTTTTGGCTCGGGTCTCTTGACTGGATGAGCAGCCAAGGAATTCTCAGTTCCATTCTGCCTTCATCGTTGATATAAAAATCGGCGAGAGAGTCATAATCTTTTGATTCGGGATTGCCATTCCCCTCTCTTAGCCTTCCCGTTTCATGGGTGCTGAACGCCATCAGAACTTCACCGTCTTCTGACGTATATTCCCGGCTTAAAACATAGTGGATTTGAGAAAATACCCCGCTGTTCTTGCTAAGCTCCGGTTCCGGCTTTTCGATCATCTCCAGATGATAAGCGTACATATAGGTGAAAAAATCGTAATACTGGTCAATAACAATTCTAGGCTCGTCGTCGTTTAAAGATATGATGAAATCTACTCCGTCAGAGAATTTAATGTTTTCATTATCCTTTACGAAATAGTTGCCTTGATCAGGCAAGACATCCAGCAAGATAACAGGATACCCCTCGCCGTCATCAGAGTAATCAAGTTTAATATAAAGGTACCTTTCATCATGATCTACGCATAAGCCCTTCATGACTCCTTGGTCTTTGTAATACAGAGGTTCTGTTTGCCATTCTTCCGTGTCGCCGTCGATCTTGATTTTATGCCTGTCAAAGCTTAAAAGACCGAATTGCTGTTCGTTCGTTTGGGCGTTGGACCAAAAAGGCCTTCTGTCGGGATTGTCGTAGTCCATGGTGTTCCACGTTCTCTTGAACCACTCGTCTTGCCACGTAAATATCAGACCGCCGAGCATATCCTCTTCTAAAATGTCCTCATATAGACGACTTAGAATCTCTCCTTGCTCTATTTCAGATTTAAAACCCTGATTCCAGCCGTAGGGGTTTTCATGAGTGATGCCGCGCGAAGCAGGTATGCCGAACTCAGCGATTAAAACGGGAAGTTTATGGACGCTGTTTAAATGGTTTAAATAACCGGCGTAATTGTTTTTCTCTCCCCTGTGATCAACATAATTGACGTATTTTTCTTCGACATTTAAGAAATCAGGATAATAAGGATAGACATGATATGAGGCGAACTGCCCCACCAAATCCATCTCTTTTTTTGTGTGGATGACGTTGGGATCTATGCTGACTAAATCCTCGCTCTCTTGGAAATTGGCCGGATGCTCTAAAATATCTGTCGTAGGCCAATTCGTGAAACTTGCGGGCCTTATGTAGTTGTAATGATCCATCTCGTATTCCACGATGGTATCCATCTGCTGTGCGAGCCAATATTCAAAGGGTTTTGCGCCTTGCGTCTCGAAGTATTTGCCGTTGTAATCTCCGATGGATGCGTGAAGATTGTTCGTATTCTGCACCATATAAGGATCCCACTCTATGCCTAGAATCCAAGCGATGACATACTTCGAAACATCTGCTTTATAAGTTCCCGAAGCGTGTCCCGGTCTGGCTTCAACCTTTTTATTCCCATGAATGACGTCTACGATCGTCTTCATCTCTTCTTGGAAATCCTCAAGGTTCTTTTCCTCAAAGGCATCCTGAGACGTTGCCAGCATCTCCTCGTTAATCCAAACGCCGTGAATAACATATAGTTTTTTATCGTGTTTTTTATTGTATTTGAGTAGCGAATTGTAGAATCCGGGAGGATGCAACGTATATACGCGGATGACGTTGGCGTTCATTTCGCCGATGTATTCAAACCAACGATAATAATCTTCTTCCGTTATCGCCGCTTCGCCCGGGAAGGTACCGGGCTTTCCCATGCCAAGATTGACGCCTTTTAACGTTATGGACTTCCACTTGCCGTCCTTGAAGATTTGGAAATGGCCGTCCATGACTCGGACATCGTAAAGATTGTTGCCTTTGTCAGGGTCAAAAGGCCGGATGATCAGCACCAATAATACAAGTACTACTAGGCACAACCCTATTATTATGTGAATGCGTTTCATTTAGGCAGATCTCTCCTCTTTTGACGAGTTTTCTTTGAGAGTCCCACCCGCTTCATGTGACCCCAACTCTTTCGTCCTAAAAGAACCTGTATGAACGCTTCACATCTCCAAATCATAGAGAGAGGCCGATACCAGAAAGCTTCTGTCAAAGACAAGAGTATTAATTTGAAAAAATTCTTCGTCCCGGAATAGACGTTCACACTCCACGTCTCCATCAAGACGGAAAAAGCAGAAAGAATAGACCCATAGAGGATAAATAACAAGGCGAGCAACAAAGCAAATTCGAAATAAACCTTGCCCATAAAGAGGGCCACAATGATGTAGATATGACCGCCCAGCTCAATAATCGGTCCGAAACATTCAACCATCCAAAAATAGGGAAAAGAAATCATGCCGATCTTCCCGTATTTGGGGTTTAAGGTCATTTTTTTGTGTTTTGCGAGGCTCTCGATTAAGCCCTGATGCCATCTCCTGCGCTGTTTTCTCAATACGCCAAGGCTTTCCGGGGCTTCTGTCCAGCATACGGGATCAGGAACAAATTCTATTCTTTTCTTGACTTTGTTTTCATAGAGATATCGATGCAGTTTAACGACCAGCTCCATATCTTCGCCAATCGTTTGGACTGAATATCCTCCCACTTTAACAACCCACTCTTTTGCGAATACGCTGAAAGCACCGGAAATGATGAGAATTAAATTAAATTTAGCAAGAGAGATTCTCCCCATCATGAAGGCTCTTGTATATTCTATGATTTGCATTAGGACGAGGGGACGATTGGGCAACTCTCTTTTTTGATAGACCGAACCCATATGGACGTCGAGACCATTTGCGATACGGACATTACCTCCGGCAGCGATGACCTCTTCGTTTGACATGATGATGGGTTTCATGACACGCAATAGCGATTTTTCATCTAATATAGAGTCCCCGTCGATGGAACAAAAATACGGGTACTTGGCAAGGTTAATGCCTGCATTTAAGGCGTCGGCTTTCCCGCCATTCTCCTTCTCTATCAAATATAAATTGTGATGAATTTCTGATTGGTAGATATTGAGAATCGGTTTAGATTTGATTTGCTCTTTAACGACCTTCGGAATTTTTTTCATCTTAAATTGCTCAATCACAATTTCCTGGGTCTTATCTGTAGAACCGTCATTGACGACAATGAGCTCAGTCTGAGGATACTTAAGATTCAAAACAGAGTGAATGCTGTCGACGACACCGACTTCTTCGTTATACGCCGGTATGATGATGGAAAGCGGTTTGGAATAAAAGGCATCGATATAATCTTCATCTAAGGCGGTTTTGTCTAATTTATATTGTTTGCGCATTTCAATCAGCGCGAATATCAACATACCGGTATACGTCACGATGATGACGCACATGTATATCAGTATGAAGCCGCCGAAAAACCTCATCAGAAAATCTACAACCGCACTCATTGTCCGATGCCCTCACCTAACACTTCGCGGGCCATATCGATAGCATATTGATCGTCAGCCGTTTCAATGAATATCTCCAGCCTAGACCTGCCATCCTTGCTGTGGACGATACTTCTAGCGGCATTGGAGCGCACCCACCAATTCTCATCCTGCAACAGTTGCTCTAAATATGGATATGCCTGCTCTAGAGGAAAAGTTCCCATGATCTTAGCCACCATGAGGCGTTCCTCCCATATAGGAGAATTTATAAAACCCGTATAGATTTCTAGGTTGGAAACGATCCCGATCTCATTAATGGCTTTTAAAGAGCGAATTCGAATTTCAGGATTTTCATGACGAAGGTTATCTTCCAAGAAGGGTAAGAAGTCAAGATTTCGCCGAATCCCTAAAACGTCGATAAAGTAATATTGGCACTTTTCCGAAAATTCCTTGATTTGACGCGTCAACCTCAGAAGAGTCTCAGAGTTAAAACCGATTAACAGTTTTTTGCATTCATATTCAGAGAGCTCGACTGCGTTACCGGAAAACTCTTTTATGAAGCCCTCTTCGTCAAACTTAGAACGAATGATCAGCAAAAGATAATGTTCCTCTGGAGACAATCTCGCGCTTTTTTCCAGTTTCTTACATTGATCAACTAAGGAAACCAACTCGAAACTAATAATCCGGTGCAAAGCATTCATTCTCAGGCTCCATCTTCTGCTGAAAAGAAGGCCTGAATAATACTGACTCAAATATTGATTGGAAAAAACCCGAATTTTCTCCTTGATGTCAGAGTTAGATATGTTTTCTAGATAGGAAAGAAAAATTTCCTCTATGGCTTTAATTTCAATATCATTTTTGGGAATAAGCTCTTCGGGCAAGGGAATTTCATCGCTGAGATACCGGTACCATAGGTCTTGCTTACTTTGAATGTATATCTCAATTTTTTCAGCAGTGGCGTTTTTTTTAGCGTTGTGAAGCACAATGTAAATACTTAAAATGACAAGTATAAGAAGCAAAGCTCCAATCCCTTTAATTAAAGAACCAATAGCTATTTCTATCATCAATCTATAACCTCTCAAGGGTTCTTTTAATTTCTACTTCTAATAGACGCAAATTAAAGGGTTTAATAAAATAACTGTCCACACCGCTTTCATAAGCGTAAATCATGTCTTCTTCCGAGCTTCCTTTGGTCACATGAAGACATAAAGCCTTCTATTATTCGGCAACATGCGCACTTTATGTAACACATCCAACCCGCTTTGACGAGGAAGTATATCATTCACGATGATAAGGTGGGTATGGCTGGAAAGGTACCAATTAGATTCTAAAAACTCATACCCATCTTTAAATTCCTTAATTTCCGTCTCGAAATGACCTAGGTCAAGATTTTCTAGAGTCCGACAAAGCACATGGCGAAAAATAGCGTTTTCTTCCAAAACACTAACTCTAATGACTTCCGTGGGTCTTTTCTTAAAGGTGGATATATATTCAATCTGCTCAGGACCTTTGATCAAATTTTCTTCCAAGACCAAAATGCCCTCGGCGATCAAATCTTCAAAAGAACCGTAATCATTGCCTATTTCCGCCACACTCGCAGAAAATAAAAGCTCATATTGTTCTAAGGCGGGAATACCATTTTCTTTGATTGACATGCTCAGGCGTCGAATGAATGCCGACGCCTCTCTTTCGCCACTTTGGGATAGAATAATAAACCATTTAGGTTGGCCGGAAAATTTGAAAACAAAATCAGACTTTCTCGTCTCTCTTTTGAAGAAGTTTGTTATTTTTTTCTCGATCACAGGCATTTTGGTTATATCGAACTTATCTGCATTGTAAAGACCGAAAAAAACGACGGTAATCGCAGTCCTGGAACGCACTACATATGCCCTTAGCGCATCAACAAACTCCTTTGTTGTTATATCTTGCTCAAATTCAAATGAATAATCGCTTCCCACTAAATTTTCTCCTTGAGTTCGCCGTGTTACAAAAATGCACTAAGACATCGTAGACCCATGCGATGCAATTTATCTCAATTCGTTAAACGGCTTCTATCCTTTCCTTACAAGAAATCCCTCGAGCGCTTCCGACGAAAGAGGTCTAGAAAAATAGTATCCCTGTATTTCGTCACAGGCTATGCTTTTCAGAAAATCAGCCTGTTCTTTTGTCTCTACTCCTTCAGCAGTAATCGCCGCACCGAAGGCTCTAGCTAATAAAATAATAATTTCCGTTATAGGAGCTTTTTTTCTTTCCAAATCAATATAATCTATAATGCCTTTGTCTATTTTTATTCTATCAAAAGGAATCATCTTTAACCGATTTAATGATGAGTACCCCTTGCCAAAATCATCTATAGCGATTTTGACCCCTAAATCTTTCAGCTGATACAGTTTATCAATTGTATCCTGAGGATCATCAGTGAAAAAACTCTCTGTAATTTCCAGTTCAATATATTTTGGATCTATCCGACTTTCCTCGATAATCTTTGAAAAATCAAAAACAAAGTCATCTCCAAGAAATTGCACAACAGATAAATTTACAGAAAAGCGAAGGGGCGATAATTCCTTTGAAACCAATCTTTTATGCTCCAGAAGCGCTTGTTTCAGCACCCAGAGCCCCACGTCATAGATCAGTCCTGTCTGCTCAAGTATGGGGATAAATCGATCAGGCGGTACTCTTTTGTTGCCATCGGTCTCCCATCTGAGCAAAGCTTCAACACCGACGATCTTCCCCGTATCACAGCTAATCTGAGGTTGAAACTCCAGAAAAAACTCCTCGTTTTGCAGTGCCTTAAACAGCCTATTTGTGAGCAAAGTGTTTTCCGCAATATATCTTGCCAAGCGTTCCCTATAGAAAACTATTTTTTCATTCGTGCCTTTTGCTTCATAACTTGCCAGATCGGCATTCTTCAAAAGAGCATCCGCATCTTCTCCATCATCCGGATATACGGATATGCCTATACGAACAACAACGAATAGTGCTTCTACACCTGTCTCCGTTGATACAGGATGAGAAAATGAATCAAGAATTTTCTTCGCACACTTCTCTATCTGTTCCGTATCTTCCACAGCAGGCAGAACAATAACAAATTTTCCTTCGCCTGTCCTTGCGATTTCACAATGTTCATTCGTCAGGTTCTTGAGGATTGCCGCAGATTTTATCATGATCTGCTCTCCTATACTATGACCGAAGGTATCCTTAACCATTCTTAGATTCTCAAGTTCAATATCTAAAACGGCAATTTTCTCTGAACCTTTTCCGTATTGTATCATTTGATCAAGTTTTTGCTTCAGCATGTTTCTGTTCGCTAATTTTGTCGTTTCATCAAAATAAGCGAAATCATACAGCCTTTCTTCGTACAAGGTCTTTTTTCTTGAATCCCCCAAAATATTTGTAATAATTTTTAATAAATTCATACGATTTTCTTGAAAAATGATTTCGCTCCGGTCAAGATACTCAACGATAAGCATGCCTTTTAAAACTTCGTTAACTTTAATTGGAAGTACAAAGTATGAGAGTACACCTCTTGACATGAAAAAATCTCTAAGCTCTCCGGCTTCATCAACGGAAACGTTAGCGATGTCCTCACACATCAAGGGCATACCATGATCGATCAGAGGCCTAGCCATGGGCAAAGTAGTTGTCTTAACTCTCATTCCCGGGTGATATGGAAATGATCCGACCTCAGCATTTTCTATGCGTGTATTGAGAATGATTGCATTTTCGAAATCTTCACTGAACTCAACTAAATAGGCATGAGAAAATCCTAGTATTTCGTCGGCCATCTCAAACATTTCATCGATTTTCTCTTTGAGGTTTTCACTGTTAACCGAAATAAAACTGGTAGAAATTCTTTCCAGAACTTCCTGCTCTTTCGCAAATCTTTGATACCCCTTGATCTTTGAAGCATATTCTGTCGTCAGATATCGCACAGTAACGAAAGAAAGAACAATAAGAATTATTCTTGTCACGTACTCATTTCCATTGATGACGACAGGAACTTCAGGATAAATGATCCAGAATACGATTTGAATAACGACGCTTGCCGCAGCAAAAATATAGGCTTGGATACCGCTGTCAAGAATGACGGTACATAAAAGAAAGAATATATATACCGACCATATTGTTGTCGCTCCCGTCTTAATATTTGTTGCCAAAAAATAAGCAACTCCCAACACGCTTACGATCAGGAATAAATTATTCTGCGTTGAACGTTTTTTTGAAATTAGCGGTATAAACCTAACAAATACTGCACTCAACATTAAAAATGCTGCAAGTAATAACTCGTCGATTAATCTCCCCTTCATTCCGAAATATCCTACTAAAAAGGAAAATAAAGAACCTGACTCAAACACGACCGTTACCATTTGAAACAAGCGCACTCGGTCGCTATCCTGCAATTCGAAAGCTTCCCGATTCACGATTACCGGTCGTCTTCTATCAAGTAACAACCCATATTTTCTTGATGCCACAAACAGCATAGTCACGGGAATGACCATGAAAATAGTCGTCACTTTTGGAAACGCTTCTTTTCCTAAAAAGTCAGGCACAATATCCGTGAGCATTCCCGATAAAAACGTCACGGGTAGGGATATTAAAAGAACGGTTGTCTGTCGCTTCAGAAGTGTATGCGGTTCAAGTTTTTTCCAAAGACGAAAAATCAATATGATACTTATCGCCGAAAACACGATAGGATATACGTTTAGCCAAATTTTTCCGGCATTTAGAGGGAGCTTGTTTACCCAACCGAAATCGGTCCATATCAACTCATACTGCTTCTTCCCAAGAATTCCGAAGGGCGCATACAGAATAATATTAATCACAGCAGGAAAATAAAGCAAAACGTACATAATACGTTTATTCAATTTACTATCCGTTTTTGTGAGAATCAAAGCAAAATGGAGCAATAAACTGAAAAACACGCCCCATCCGAAAACAGAGATGCATTTCCAAAAAGCACTCTTTTCCGCAGTATCCGCTGAATTTGAAATAGCATTCGCGATAGACCAAATGGCCATTGAGCTTGTTACCATTACAAACAGTCTGTTGATCTTGTTCTTCGTGTTGACAGCTACGATATACGCACCAAAAAGCGCATAAAAACAACCGCAAATGTAATATGCAATTGATAGGATGAAGTCATATGTCATGATCTTAACCCCAATGCAAAAAATTTGTATTTTTATTTATTGTCATCCTACCCTGAATCTCGTTGCTCTTCAAGTGAGCCCATCGTACAGCCTACAATCAAGATACCACAGAACTTATGGGAATATTGTGTAATTATTAAAAAAAGTAGTTATTTACAAAAAACTCCCATCAAAAGATTAACATGACCACCCTATTTTTCCCTGAACTTTTGCCCACATACATAAGAAGATCACATGCCTCTATGCGCTGTTTATGGGAAAATCTACTGGTACAATTACATGGCCACTCTATTTTTTCCTGCATTTTTGCCTACATACATAAGGCGATCACACGCCTCTATGCTCTGCTTATGGGAAAATCCATGGGAGCAATTACATGATCACTCTATTTTTTCCTGCATTTTTGCCTACATACATAAGACGATCACACGCCTCTATGCTCTGTTCTATATTATTTGTATCCAGAGGACAAACGCCGATGGTTACGGTGACATTCAAAATTTTAGCATGTGTTTCAATATTCTCTGACGCAAGTTTGTCGCGCAACTTATCTAAAAGGCGAAAGGCATTGGAGACTTCAGCATCTTTTAGCACAATCAAAAACTCTTCTCCACCCCAGCGAAACACAAGGTCTGTTCTGCGCAGGTTTGTCTTAATAAAATCGCTAATAAACATCAATATTTCGTCACCAACGAGGTGACCGTAGGCATCATTGATCACTTTAAAATCATCAATATCTACCATTGCGACACACCAGACCTGCTCAAGTTTACCGGTAGTTAACTTTTCGAAGAATGTATCTGCATACCTCCTGTTGTAAAGTCCGGTCAGAGGATCCGTATTGGCCTCGCTTCTGCTTTTTTCCAACTCTGCGTGGTTAAATCTTAGAATCGCGTCCCATATGGTATTTCCAATGGTTAGCTGGATACCTATACCAAAAAACGCCAAATGAATATTGAACATGGCAAGTGCGCCATAGGCATTTCCTATGTCCCGAAGCGGCGTCAGATGGTAGTCAATAAAAACGAGAGCAATCATGCTCGCCCATAGAATTCCAATAACCAGAGCACGAACACGGGTACTTGCGTAGGGAATAATGAACTGCATCACAAGCGTAGTGAGCAAATATACGATGACAAGGTTTTTTGTGCCAATACAGATCGCGGTCGCCAAGGTGTGAATAATAACCGTCCCGGAAATCAAAAGACCGACCGGCAAATAACGACCTTTTTCAATCAGCAAAAAATCCAACATGTTACACAAAAAGCCTGCTAGAGAGATGAGAAACAAAGGCGTCATATTGACAGTAAGATGAAAAAGCATAAGGAAAAAATTCATGCTCACCGCATAAGTGCATGCGGCTAACGAAATTAAATACAAATATTTTTCATGATCACTCATGAATGAATGGCGCGATAAAAGTCTAAATAAAATATTTTCAAGTTTCTTTTTCATGGACTATCTCTACCTTCAGCAACACAAAAATTTCAAACCATCGTGAATTGTAGTAATGTATCCTGTTCATTGTCAACTACCAAAAACACACACGTCAGTATAAAGTGTTCCAGATAAATCTGGCAAGGACAAAAATGTGATCTCCAATTGCAATAGATTAATTGAGGGAACATAAAATGAAGCAGAAACTAATAACAAATCCGGCGGTGATAGCTCCTGAAATGTTTAAATGGCAGGAAAACCCGTAGAATATGTTGCCAAGAGTTTTGATTTGATAAGAACTGAAGAAAGAATACAGACTTGGATGGAAAGACTATGGGTCTGAACAGTTTTTTGTTGTAAACACTAAAGAAAACGACAACCGCTCATGGTCTCGCGAACACACAGGTACAAAAAAAATCTGAGATCCGGAAATGATAACCTTCATGTCACATGAACTCGCAGACCACATGAACTAGCAGACATAGAAAATCAGTGTCAGTAACGGTGCGTAAGCACCCGTTTCTAAACTTGATCACAGAAACATACAAAGATCTAGATGAAAACAAAATTGGCACCGCTAATACTTGACGAGACAAACGCAGAAAAAAACGTCAGTTGAGGTTATTAAAAGAAGATTGTCCTCTCTTGTGCTTCTCTTTCCATGTTGAGCCGTGTCGGATCGGCTTCCATTCCGTATCCTTTTTGAATAGAGCAAGAATCTGCAACAATACCCACAAACTAAGAAAGAGAGGATAAGTTAAAGCTGCCATGCCGTAAACTTTCAGTTTTTTGCCCTCAACAAATACGAGCAATATAGTCGCAGCAACAATGAGCAGATAACTGCCTAAAAGAGGAACAGCTTGGAGCAACATATCCTGTACGTCCAACCGGAAAAGCGGCAAGAGTATGAGACCGCGTAGAACAGATAATATGGTGATGATCGCTAGGAAAGGTATTTGTAAGAAAAACCACAGACTGTCCAGCAACCTTACTTGCCCCTTCACAATTTGCTTTATGAGTTTTGGCGCCATCAAACGCATGGTTTGCGTAGTACCAACAGACCAGCGCCAGCGCTGGCGCAACATCTCTAAGAAAGAGTCGGTCTGTTCATCATAAAATTGAGCTTCGCGTATAATGATCGGCGTTTCACCCTTAAGAATGAGTTGCATCGTAAATTCGTTGTCTTCGGTCACTGTATTTGTATGCCAGCCCTCCTCGCGAATTAAGTCAAGTGCGAACATAAAGCCCGTTCCGCTTACCGAGGTAATAGGCAGACCGATATTTGTACGTGCCTGATGCATAAAACGACTCTGAAAAAGCCAAAAGATGCTGTTTGCCGCAGCAATGGTACCGTCTTCAGGGTTTTTGCTGTCGCGATAGCCGACAGCCACACGCGTTCCCGCCTGGTAGTGGCGATCCATGACGGCCAAAAAATCAGCTTCTACGATGTTGTCCGCATCGAAGATGACGGCTGCGTCATGTTGGTAAGAACTGTCATTAAAATATTGCGCAAAAAACCATTCCAGCGCATAGCCTTTGCTCCGTTTGCTACTGTCAAAACGCTCATAAGTCAAAGCGCCTTTGCTACGAGCGATAGCAGCCGTTTTGTCCGTACAGTTGTCAGCAATGACAAAAACATCAAAGAGCTCACATGGATAGGATTGTCTGTTGAGGCTGGTTAGCAGATCGGCAATTACATCTTCTTCATTACGCGCTGAAATGACAACGGCAAAACGTGTCTTGGCAGGCAGACTCGAGTTAAGAGAGATCGAGCGAAGCCTCCTATTTGGAAAAAGACCGACAATACCAAGGGAGATTTTGTAAATGAGAGCTAAAGCGATCAAGACAAGATTTATCTTGGCAACCACGTTTAATATGGCGACAAGGCTGTCAGATGGAAACCACATGTAACAATACCTTTGTAATAATTGTAATAATCTATATTGCGAATTATGTTATAACCGTCTTCTTACAGTGCACACACGCCCTCACAGAGTAGACACACCTCTACAGCTTACACACATTTTTTTGCTGTGCGCACGCTCTTCCAGTGTAAACACACCTCTGCAGTTTACACACATTATTTTGCCGTGTAAACTCTCTTCCAATTTCATATATATTTTTACAATGTACATGTACAAGCTTTTCGCAGCACACAACCTCTTTTGTAATTTGGACACACCTTTGCAGTTTACACATACTTCTTGCAGTGTATACTCTCTTCTAGTTTAGACAAACTTTTGCAGTTTACACGTACTTTTTGCAGAGCGCACATTCTCTTGCAGTTACAAACTATCCATATTATTTATTATAACAGGGTTTGACAAGACTACAATCTACGGTCTTACCCGCGCCAATAATCTGGCTTTCCGGCTTCCCTAGTTTTCCTTACTTTTATGGCTTTTCTAACCTGAAATAATCTTTTTCAAAGACTCCAAAAAACTCCTTCAGAAAAATCTCAAAATAACGATTGACAATTAGTTAGTATTAACTTACTATTAGTTAGTAGCTTCTAACCTTCTGATGGTTAATGCTTGATGAAAGACGTCCTGAAGAGAATGTCATCAATCTGCAACACAGTGTGCAAATGGTCGACGTGAGGAAAGCATCGTGAAACAAACGTCCATGTTCGGCTTCCGAATGTACCGGCTGTTGGCGCTAGAGAGGTATACACCATGTTTTTATCCACGGGAAGTGCCGGAGAAAACTATGAAGTTCTCAGACTTTTGGGTCGTGATAAAGTCCAAAAGCAACTCATGAACTTAGGAGTCGTACCCGGTTCAAAGATCACGGTTCAACAGTGCATGGGACGAAATATGATTGTCTATATCAAGGACGTGCGTCTCGGTATTTGTCGGGAACTTGCCCAACATATCGTAGTCAAACCTATCCCATCACAGAAAATACCGCATCCTGTATGCAAGGAGGTCAGAAACTATGCGAACTGTTCTTGATTTAAAAGCTGGCGAACAAGGGATTGTACGACGAATCCATGGTCGCGGCCCGTTAAAACGACGTTTCAGCGATATGGGCCTTACCAAAGGAACAGCGATCGAGGTGACAAAAGTCGCACCTTTAGGCGATCCCATCCAAGTCAATTTATTAGGCTATGAACTCAGCATTCGCAAAGAGGATGCTTGTGAAATAGAAATTGAGTAATACTCAAGCTCAATCAGAGGATAATGTTGAGAGTAGCACTCAAGCTCAATCCGAAGAGAGCATCAAGAGTAACGCTCAGACCTAATCTGAAGAGAAGATCAAGAGTAACACTCAAGCTCAATCCGAAGAGAGCATCAAGAGTAGCACTCAAGCTCGATCCGAAGAGAGCGTCGAGAGTATCACTCAAAATCAGTCCGGAGAGAACGTCAAGCGCAGCACTCAAGCTCAATCCGAAGAGAACATCAAGAGCAGCGCTCAAAATCAGTCCGGAGAGAAGATCAAGTAATGAACAAAATAGACTGCAAAGCTGAGAAAGCTAAACGATCAAGAGGTGTGTGTTTATGAAGTATACAATTGCTCTTGCCGGAAACCCAAACTCAGGAAAAACAACCTTATTTAATCAATTAACAGGTGCCCGAGCTCACGTGGGAAACTGGCCAGGTGTAACAGTAGAAAAAAAAGAAGGCAAAATCCTCCGAAACGAGGATTTAAGTTTGATTGACCTGCCCGGAATATATTCCCTCTCCCCTTATACTTTAGAAGAGGTCATCGCGAGAAATTTTCTCTTGAAAGAAAGGCCGGACGTCATCATCAACATTGTTGATGCCACGAATCTCGAGCGTAATCTCTATCTGACTACGCAAGTTGTCGAGACAGGCATACCTACCGTCATTGCGTGTAACATGATCGATCTTGTGAAGCAAGCCGGTGACCGTCTGGACAGCAAAGCCTTATCTGCTCATTTCGGTGTGCCCGTGGTGGAAATATCAGCCCTTCGCGGCGACGGTTTAGACGAATTGATTGACGCAGTAAAAGATGCGGTCAGCTCAAAACAAGAGACTTCATATGTTTTGCGCCTTTCCGAAGAGGTTGAGTCTGAAATCAAGCAAGTGGAAAAAGAACTTGAAACGACTCCCCCTGAGAAACTATATGACATGCCTCTGCGTTGGTGGGCACAAAAACTCCTCGAACAAGATGAGAAGGCTCTAGAAGAAATTTCCCTTAGTTCTGAACAAAAGGCCAGAATTGAGGTTTTAGAAGAAAAACTTGACGACGACGTACAGTCTTATATTTCCACGGCACGCTACAAGTCGATTGCGGTCATCATGGACAGCATCTATACGTGCAAGAACCCTCAACGGCTCTCCCTCACCGATCGTATCGACAAAATCGTTACGAATCGTATTTTGGCACTGCCTATTTTCGTTCTCGTTATGTTCCTTGTCTACTATATTTCCATCTCCACTATTGGAACTCTGGGAACTGACTATGTTAACGATGTGGTGGTCGGAGAATGGGCTCAGGGTGGAATGGAGACGCTTCTTACCAATCTAGGCGCCAGCGATTGGGTCATAGGTCTAACCGTCGATGGAATTATCGGCGGTGTCGGAGCCGTTCTCGGTTTTCTCCCCCAAATGGCCGTCCTTTTCCTGCTTCTTACTTTTTTAGAACTGAGTGGTTATATGGCGCGTATTGCCTTCATTCTCGACCGTATTTTCCGAAAATTTGGCCTATCGGGAAAATCTTTTATCCCCATGCTTATAGGAACAGGTTGCTCTGTTCCCGCCATCATGGCCTCCAGAACGATTGAGCAAGAAGCCGATCGCCGCATGACGGCAATCACGACATCTTTCGTGCCTTGCGGTGCAAAACTGCCTATTATTGCCTTTATTGCCGGCGCCCTCTTCAACGGTTCTTGGTGGTTTGCGCCAATTTGCTACTTTGTCGGCATTGCTGCCGTCATCATTTCCGGAATCGTACTCAAGAAAACTCGAGGATTCGCAGGTGATCCTGCCCCCTTTGTCATGGAACTGCCGGAATACCGTTTGCCGACGCTTAAGGCCGTGCTCCTAACTGTGTGGGAACGCTGCTTCGCCTTCATCAAGAAGGCCGGTACCATCATTCTGCTTTCCAGCATTGTCCTTTGGTTCTTGCAAGCCTACGGTGTTACAGGCGAAGGGATCGTTGCGGTAGAAGATGCCGGCGACAGTATTTTGGCGGTCATCGGTGGCGCCATTGCCTGGCTCTTTATTCCACTAGGATTTGGCGACTGGCAATCTACTGTAGCCACCTTTACCGGTCTCATTGCCAAAGAAAACGTCATGACGACCTTTGCCATTGTTTTCGGGGTTGAAGGTGATGTTCTTGATTTAATAGATGCCGGAGAATGGAGTTCTCTTACCGCTATAACTCAACACTATACGATGAGTTCCGCATTCTCATTCCTACTCTTCCAATTGCTTTGTGCGCCCTGCTTTGCAGCTATTGGCGCCATGCACCGCGAACTCGGAAATGCTAAGTGGACATTATTTGCTGTAGCCTACCAAACACTCTTTGCCTACTCAGCTTCACTAATCTACTACCAATTCGCTCTGCTCTTCAGCGGGAACCCTTTCACGCTCACAAGTGCGGTGGCGATCGTTGTACTTCTCGCTTGGCTCTACCTGCTCCTCCGGAAAAAACCGGAGGGGCAAGGTAGGCTCCAAATGGAAATCATATAATGGAAAGTATATAAAGCAAACATATAAAACATAATTACAGAAAAAATGTCATGATTATCCTCACTGTCATCAATGCCGCTGACGTAACAGTCGTTCTGATTATTATAGCTCTGTCTATCTTTGCCATACGCGCGTTAAAACGCTCAAAAAAGAGTGATGGCTGTGCCGGATGCGCCGGATGCATACATCAACAAGAATGCCAAAAGTCCGGCATCTGGACGCATAATGAGTCATCCGGATGCCGGACGGCTTTCACGTCTGATCCTGCCATAAACGCATGTGTACGCAAAGGATCTTCTTCAAGAATCACTCACAAAGGAATATTATCTGCTCATCAGAAAGGAAAATTTTCTGCTCAACACAAAGGAACATTCCCCACCCGTCAGAACAGAAGTTTTCCTGCCCGTCAGAACCGATCCATTTCTACCCATCAGCATGGATCCATTGATAATCTCAAATGATAGTTCCAAAGCCAGCACACAAAAAAGAACCCTTGACAATGACAATGACGACAACGACGCACAGGTGAGCAAATTCAAACTGTCTCTACACACAAAAAAACACTAATCAAATCCCTAGATTTCATATCGTAAGCTTACCCTACCGCGCGCATGTCAGGAGACACCCTCCTTTAAAAAACCAATTTTTCGGAAAAAGCAGTGATAATGTCCACACGGTCCTTCCAGAAGCCAGTATTCTTAAAAGAACTTAAAGAATGGCCATTTAACGGGCGATCTTCTTGGAA
>JAAZKK010000129.1 GCA_012799825.1 Clostridiaceae bacterium
AGAGAATGACGGGCTAATGTGGCGGAATGACGGAGGAAGGTTGAGGAATGACGGAGTAAAGCGGCTGATTTCCAGTTATTTAAAATTAATTGAAAAATTGACCTTTGGGGGCAATGGGGGTTAGAAGATGTAGGTTGGATGAGATTTCAGTTGTGTGATCGTTGTCGAAATTATTCGGGCAGGTAAAGGTCACTCCTTAACGTTGCGGTTAATATTTTGTAAGAAAAGAGGATTTTCAGGTTTGTCTTAATAGCAGAGAAGTAGTAACGCCTTTGGGGTCCAAATTTCAGAGAAGTATTAATTCCTAGGAAAGTCTTACTACTTACTATCAGAGAAGTATTAACTCCACAAAGTATTTAAATGGCCTTGACTTTTCGTTTCAGGCTCTGCCGCAAAATCAGTGTTGATTCTGTGGCAGAACCTATTTTATACATGTATTTGTTAGCAGGCCGTGATGATTTGACTATATACTTTTGTTTGCTGAATGCGATGGTTAGATGAACAAGTTCATGTTTGATTTGTCGTTGTCGTTGAGCATGGAGGCTACGCCGCCTATTTCGACTCCGTTTAGGAGTTCCTCTTTTGTCAGTCCCATGACGTCCATGGACATTTGACAGGCTGTGATTTTTACGCCTGAGTCTAGGGCTTGTTGGATGAGTTCTTCTAGGGAGTCTACGTTGTGTTTCTTCATGACTCCTCTTATCATCTTGGCTCCTGCGCCCATAAAGTTCATTTGTGAAAGTTTTAGTTTTTTGGATCCTCTTGGCATCAAGGCTGAAAACATCTTGGAAATGAAGTCTTTCTTGACTGCTTGTTTCTCGTGCTTACGGATAATGCTAAGGCCCCAGAAGGTAAAGAACATATTTACCTTGTTGCCCATAGCCGCTGCTCCGTTGGCTATGATGAAGGCTGCTATAGCCTTGTCCAAGTCGCCATCAAAGATGATCATAGTCTTTTCCTTGTTTGACGAAGACGGGATGTTTGTTGAGACGGGAGATGCTAGACCTTTTTGAACGGTCGCATAGTATTTACCGTCCATCTTGGTATTTTCTAGAAGCATGTTGCCTGTATTGTCACACCAACTTTCGATGTCTCTCTCAAACCCCGAATCTGTGGCCACAACTCTTATTACTTCACCTTCCTCCTTAGTTTCCAAGAGCTTATTTACTTGGACGATCGGTCCGGGACATGCTAAACCGCATAGATCGGCAATTTCAAGGCTTTCGATTTCTTTTATACTTAGGATGGCCGGTACTGCATGTACCTTGTGGAACACTGCGGCATCCGACAGTGGACGTCCTTCTCTTTCATCGGAACTAATGTCCGGCACTGCGGGTCCCTCGTGAAACATCATGGCATCCGGTAGTAGATGTCCTGCCCTTTCATCGGCACTTAGGCTGGTCAGTAGCGGTACCTTCGTTGCCTCGTGGGATACTGTGGCATCCGGCAACGGACGTTCTTCACCATCGAAGAGGAGATTCTTTCTGGCTTTCGTCTTACGTGGTGCGTAGAGATCTTGGTAAGACCTGTAACCACCCATGAGGTTCTTGGCATTGAAACCATTTTCCTTGAGGACTCTTTCAGCAAAGTAGCCTCTAGTACCTACAGCACAGAAAACCAAGTACCTCTCATTCTTGTCTAATTCATTTAGACGCTTTCTAAGTTGAGTTAACGGGATGTGTTTTGCGCCTTCTATACGTCCAGTAGCGTATTCTGCATCCTCTCGGACATCCAAGATAGTCATTTGATCCTTGCAATCAAAAAATTGACTTGGCAGAACAACCTCAGTTATTTTTTCAAGAATATTTTGGGCAACAAAGCCTGCCATATTAATCGGGTCTTTGGCTGATGAGAACGGCGGAGCGTAAGCTAATTCAAGTCTTGACAGGTCATCTACCGTCGCTCCGAAACGGATGGCTGTGGCCAAGACGTCAATCCTCTTATCGACCCCCTTGAAGCCGATGATTTGACCGCCCAAGACCTTACCTTCGAGGTCAAATATCATCTTGATTGTCATTTGCAGGGCTCCCGGGTAGTATCCGGCATGGGATCCGGCATGGGTTAGGGTTACCAGATAGTCTTTCCCGTAGACCTTACCTGCAGCTTGGAGAGCCTTTTCATTTAGACCTGTTGATCCGGCCTCTAAATCAAAGACTTTGGCAATGCTTGTTCCCATCGTGCCTGTATAGGCTTCAGGTCTTATCCCAAGGATATTGCCTGCTACCATTCTTCCCTGCTTATTGGCAGGTCCTGCCAATGGAACCATAGTTGGCAGGCCTGTATTAAAGTCAGTGACCTCAATGACGTCTCCTACCGCATAGATGTCAGGGTCTGAGGTCTGCATCATGTCGTTTACGACGATTCCGCCTCTCTTGTTTAATTCGAGCCCCGCATCCTTGGCAAGTTGTGAGTTAGGTCTTACACCAATAGACAGAATGGTCATGTCAGTTTGCAGTCTTGTACCATCTTGGAGTACTACGTATTTTCCATTTTCTTCAACAGCTGCCAGCCCCTTTGATATATAGAGGTTGACTCCGTTTTCTTTCATGTGGTTTTCAAGGAGGACGGCCATGTCCTTGTCGAATGGAGCCATGATTTGGTCAGCCATTTCGACTAAAGAAACATCAAGACCGCGGTGGGCAAGGTTTTCTGCCATTTCTACCCCTATAAAGCCGCCGCCAACGACGACAGCCTTTTGAGGATTCTTTTCCCTAATGTAGTTGTAGACCTTGTCTGTGTCAGGAATATTCCAAAGTGTAAAAACATTGTCAGATCTTATTCCTTCGAGTGGAGGAACGATTGGAGATGATCCGGTCGAGATCAGGAGCTTGTCGTAGGCTTCCCAATAGACTTCGCCGGTGACGAGATTTTTAACTACAATCTCCTTTTTATCCCTGTCGATAGAAATAACCTCGTTTCGAGTCCTTACATCAATATTGTATTTGGCTTCCACATCTTCCTTGGTCGTTACAAATAGGGCATTCCTATTTGCAATTACTCCACCTATGTAGTAAGGAAGACCACAGTTAGCAAAGGATATATATTCCCCTCTTTCAAAGAGAATTATCTTTGCCTTTTCATCAAGACGACGGAGTCTGGCTGCAGCGGTTGCACCGCCGGCGACACCGCCAATTACCAGTATTTTCTTACCCATTATTTCTCCTCGAATATTGTTTTTACTATTTTTCTTACCTTTTCATTGGACAAAATGTACTTAACAAAGTTGCCTTCTTTTTCAAAGGTGACTATGCCCAAATCCTTAAGTTTGCCCAAATGTTGTGAAATATTTGATTGGCTGGCTCCCATGCAAGAGACGAAATAACTCACAGTCAGATGGTCTTTCTGGCTCAACTTATGAACTAGGCAGAGTCTGACGGGGTGAGCTAAAGCTTTCAGCAGACCGGCATATTCTATAATTTGTTTTTGTTCTTCGGTGTACATCCTCACTCCTTTCGTTGTAGAGGTATTAGCATATTATAATATTCTAATATTCAAGAAGTCAATACCATTTTTTAGCTTTCTATGTTGCAAATAATAACAGTCGAATATTAATAGTCGAATTTTAATGTACTAAGTCAGGCCTCCTGTCGATATTTTCAATGGTTTGTATTCGCTATTCATTCTTTGATGCATGCAAGACATGGATGCCAATTCAACTAACAGCATTTCGCTAACTTTAGACACTAATACAATTAACAGCATTACACCAACTGTTGACACTAATGTAACTAGCGGAATTTCGTCAAATTTGGACACTAAAACAACTAGTTAAAAATCGCTAACCGTGGACTCTGAATCCAATCGTGAATACCGCTAAACAGCTTTTCTAGATTGCCCTCTCTCATTGCTTTCGAGTAAAATGAAATCGGATTATATAATTCTCGGAAAAAGAGCCGCTGCATTGTACGCTCGGTAACATAGATTATAAAAAAATCAGGCGATACGCGGGGCATATTGGAAATCGAGCGAGCAATGAGTAACCTCCTCGCCGCCTTGCGAATGCCGGCGTGTGCCACAGGTTGCGATCTGCGAGGCGTGTTGAAGGGCGAGCGATCGATGAATGACCTCCTCGCCGCCTTGCGAATGCCGACAATGGCGGGCGTGGATACAGCATAGATTGTGAAGGATAGAATGACAGATGATCTCATGATTGATATGGCGATAAAAGAAGGCTTTTCTAGTGCGGCAGTGGTTGACACTGCCGACATCGTGTTTGATGTGTCTTTTCGTTCCTATTGTGAGGAAAATCTTTGTGGTCAGTACGGCGCCAACCATTCATGTCCGCCCTCCTGTGGAACGCCGGAAGACATGAAACAAAAAATCCTAAGGCACAACCGTGCTTTGGTACTGCAAACGATTTGGAATATATTCAATTTTCAGGATAAATCTTCAATCGATGCCGTGAAGAGGAACCATCGAGATTACGCATTCAGCTTGATCGAAAAATTGGAGCAAAAAGGCTGTCACGGATTGATGGTAGGCGCTTCCTTTTGCTCTTTATGTACTCCATGTGCCATAACGGATGGCACACCTTGTCTTTTTCCTCGGCGACAATATTCTTGCATGTCTGCTTACTGCATTTATGTAAAAGATTTGGCCGATAAATGCGGTATGAATTATACTTACAAAGATGGCGTTTTGCCGCTTTTTAGTATGTATATATTTGACTGAAATAATAGAATAAGCGGTATGACTTATACTTGCAAAAATGGCATTTTGTAGTTGTTCAGCATGTACGTTTTTGAATGAAATAATAGAATCAGCGGTGTGAATTATACTTACAAAGACGGTCATTTGCAGCTGTTCATTATGTACGTATTTGACTGTGAAAAAATATACGGTGCGAAATCACGGAGGTGAAGATGATCTCGATTCTATCGAAAGTGGCGGCATCCGGCTCTATTATTTTAGTCGCCGTTCTGGTTATTGCTTTAGTTGTTGGGATTTCCGTCCTTCAAGTCTCATGTAGCAAGAAGCCTCCCCAAGGCAGCGAACCGACAAACGATCTCGGTTCGACACAAACGAAAAGCCCGACGTCCTCTGCCAAAGAGACTGATGATGACATCGATGGCGGGCGCAAAAGCTGGGTAAACCCGAACGCTCCGAAAGACATCGCGTCAACAGATCTTCTCAGCTTTTTCATGTCCATGACAAACGATTCAGGCGATATACAAGGCTCGATCGATCTTGAGCTCTGTGTGTTTGATGAGGATGACAAATCTCATATTGAAAAAGCAGGTAACAACGTAAAGCAATTTAAGGACTTCGGCTATATGCTGACGATCTACGTCAGCGACGATCGTTACAGCGACTGTTACAGCGACTATGGAGAAGAAATGACAGCTACCCTGCCTATTGATAAGGATTTTTCGATTCGCTTCGCCGAGGCGATAAGAGAATCGGGCGTGCTTGAGCTGAACGGAATCTGCGATTGGACTAATGGGCTTCCTCCCAAAGCCCGTGAGTTCATCATAGATGCTAATTACGCCTCCGGTGAATTTATCAGTATAGAAATGAATCCATCGATCCCCTTAAAGGGAATTGCTCTATATCGATCAATGCGACCGCTCCTTCTTGAGACCATGCTGGATGCAGGAGAAAACTACGTGCCGCTTCTTAATCTCGATCGTGCCTTTACGACCCCTGCGGAACTTATTAAGACCATCGATTTAAGACAAAACCACATGATGATCACAGAAACATACATCTTCACACTGATGAGATTCTCCGATAGATATTGCTTAACCGGCCGTTTTAC
>JAAZKK010000032.1 GCA_012799825.1 Clostridiaceae bacterium
CAGGACAAGTACGACTTTAAAGCGTTGGTGTCACATTACTATAAATTTGAGGATCTTGCCGAGGCAATGGAAATGGCGAGAAATAAAGAGATCGCACACAAAGTTATGCTTACATTTGATGATTAAGCAGCTTGTAAAAGAATCTTTTAATTACTTTATTTGAAGGGTTTAAAGGGATAAGAGATATGAAACGATTAAAATACGGGGTGTGTCAGTGGTGTATTCCTGGTGACGGAATGTATGCGGCAAGATTGGCGTCTATGGCAGGATGGGATGGTGTTCAGCTTGACCTCGGTACATATGAGAGGGGCATGCCGCTCACTCAAAAGGCTATTCAGGAAGGTTTGAAAGAAGATGCAGACAGGTTTTCTATTGAATACCCTTCTCTTGTCATTAATGATTTGACCGTTCACAGCATGAGTAAGAATGTGCGTAACAGTTCTGAAGGAGCCATTGTGTATGAGCTGATTCGCAAGGGTGTTGAGGTAACGGAGGCAATGAATATTGAGGCATTGATGATTCCATGCTTTTTTGAAAGTTACATCACAACAGAAAGTGAATTATTAAACACTGTCGAGGCATTTCGATATTGCTGTGAGTTAGCACAAGAGAGTAATATCGATGTGTATGTTGAAAGTATTCTTTCGGCTGAAGACCAGTTAAGAATGATTGAAATGATTAACATGGATAACATATTTATCTTTTATGATACGCAAAATTATGATGCGTATACGAGTTTTGATCAAATAGAAATGGTAAAAGCATTTAGGCCTTACATGGGAAAACAATTTCATGTGAAAGATGGTTATAAGGCCACAAGCAACAGGATGGTAGGTAAAGGGAATGGAAAGGTGCTAGAATCATTGCGGTATCTCCGCGATACTAATTTTTCCGGATGGGTGATTTCTGAAAACTTTTATGACCGTCTTCCGATTCGAAAACAGAGTGAAAATGATCAAATGGCAAGCTCAATGCTTGATTTGCAAGTAATACGAGAAGCACTTGAATGCTAATGTTTTCTTCTGTTTGAATCACTGAATTATGAGGAGGCAATGATGGATATTGGGTTGATTGTCGAAACAAGTCAGATGTTTCGGATGGAAATAATCGAAAAGGAACTTCGTAAGGCAGCTGATAAATACGGTCACAATGTTATGAATTTTAGCAATAATACGACATTTGCTAAAAATGGTTTGCTTGGAGCACTTCTTCTTAATGCAGGAGTTGTTGATTTAGTTGTGACGGGTTGTGGAACTGGTGTGGGCGCTATGGTTGCAGCCAACAGCTTTATTGGAGTTCAGTGTGGTTTTGTTGCAGATCCTTGTGATGCGCAAATGGTGAGAGAGTTGAATATGAGCAATTCAGTCGCCATGCCTTTTTCGAAAGATTTTGGCAACGAAGGCGTACTTAATCTTCAGTTCTGTTTTGAGAATTTGTTATGCCCGATGAAAGATCCGATGTATATATCTCCAGAAACGAGACAAGCATGTATCGAGATGACCAAAGAAATGGATGATCTGAAAAAAGCATGTCAAGTTCCCATAGAAGAGGTAATACAAAAACTGGATAAAGCATATTTAAAGGAAGCACTAGACAGCGACTGTTTCAGACAGTATTTCTTTGCGAAGTGTAAAAATTTAGAGCTTGCAAGACTAGTGAGAGACAAGCTGACGTGATCACCAGTTAATGTGTGGACAGTTTTTGTAGAGATAAAATTTGTTAAATTGAAGGAGGACAAAGAAATGAAAAAAGGACACTTGATTTTAACAATTATGTTAATCATTGTCATGGGTCTTGCAGCGATTTCTTGCGGGCCGAAAGAAAATGGAAAGCCATCCGAGCCGGGACAGGAGTCAAGTAATGGAACGGAAAGTACGTCTCAGTCCTGTTCCGTAGGCATTGTAGTAAAGTCACTTGACAACGATTATTACACAACGCTGAGAAACGGAGCAGAAAAACGTGCGAAAGAAAAAGGTGTAGATCTTACGTTTGTCGCACCCAATTCAGAGACAGATGTTCAAGGCCAGGTCGATATGATAGCGAACCTGATTGCTGCGAAAGTGGATGTTTTAGCCGTATGTCCCAGTGATGATGAAGCAACACTTCCGGTAATACAGGAAGCAGGGGAAGCAGGAATACCGGTTATTGCTGTTGATAACGACACTTCATATGATAAGAAGCTGACCTTTATCGGAACGGGGAATTTTGAAGCCGCTCTTGAGGGTGGAAAGTATTGTGCGGAACAGGTTGGAAAAGGCGCCAAAGCTATTATGCTTAGAGGACCTGAGGGCAGCAGCAATCATGATCAACGTCGGGATGGTTATATTGAGGCTTTGACTAAAGGTGGTGTTGAAATTCTTGAAATAAAAGATTGCGCCTGCGATGCCTCAACAGCAATGAGCGCAATAGAAGATTTTTCGACCTTCTACGATGATATAGATTTGATTATTTGCACAAATGATACCATGGCGATCGGTGCTCAACGTGCGGTTGAAACAGGCAATCTTGACACTCTCGTATTCGGTTTTGATGGTTCACTCGATGTTTGCAAAGGGACGGCCGAAGGAAAATTTCTTGGGACGGTGGCGCAAGACCCATATTCTATGGGTGTGATAGCGATAGACGCTGCCCTAGATATCGTTGCGGGCAAGAAAATTGAGGAACGCATAGATTCTGGATGTACTGTAGTGACAAAAGAAAATGCACAATCTTTTATTGATCTACTTGAGGAGCAGAGCAAATAACAAACTGGTGATATTAGATTGTCCACATTTGTTTATGTATTCAAGTAATTGGGGGTATCCAAGAACCTGTTAAGGTTACGGGATACCCTCCCTAAAATCAGGAGCTACTGCAATGCACGATGTCTTTGTTGAACTCAAAAATATCACCAAATATTTTCCGGGAGTCGTTGCTTTAAGAGACGTTACCTTCTCTGCTAAAAGAGGTATGGTTCATGGTTTAGTCGGCGAAAACGGTGCTGGAAAATCAACACTTATCAAAATTCTTACTGGTGTCCATCAGCCGGATAAAGGAGAGATCTTTGTTAACGGTAAAAAAGTGAAGATAGGTGGGCCGAGTGACTCGAAAAATTTGGGTATTGGCTGTGTTTACCAAGAGTTGAACCTATGTCCAGATCTCAGTATTACGGACAACCTTTTTCTAAATGCATATGAGGAAAAGGGGTTATTCCTGAATTACAAGGAAATGCATGAGCGCTCAGAGAGAATTATGGCTGACCTTGGTCAGAGAATAGATCCTCGAACAAAATGTGGTGAACTTGGCCTTGGAGTACAACAAGCCGTAGAAATCGGTAAATCTGTCTTAACAAACTCTAGATTGTTGATTATGGATGAGCCTACGTCTTCGTTATCAGAAGCAGAGGTAAGCCAGCTATACTCGGTAATCAAGAGGTTGAAAAAACAAGGTGTTTCTATTATTTTCATTTCGCACAAACTAGAGGAAGTCTATCAATGCTGTGATGATGTTACAGTCATGCGAGATGGGCAATTGATCTGTACTAAACCTGTGTCTGCAGTAACAAAAGAACAGCTTGTTTCATACATGGTGGGAAGATCTCTTGATACAATGTATCCTAAGAGTGTGACAAAGAAAAGAAATATTATGTTGAGCGTTAAGAATCTCAGTAGTCCTGGCATTTTATTTGATGTGAACTTTGAAGCATATGGAGGTCAGGTTTTAGGTTTTTTTGGACTAGTTGGTGCAGGACGAACGGAAACGATGCGCGCTATATTTGGGGTTGATAACAATAAAACAGGTGATATATATATCGGGAACAATAAAACAACCATTAATTCGCCGAGAGACGCTATTTCGAATAATATAGCTTTTTTAACGGAGGATAGAAAAAAAGAAGGATTAATACTTGGTGCGAGTGTAGTCGATAACCTCAGTTTAGTTACAATTGACAGAGATAAAAAGGGATTATTCTTGGACAAGGCAGCCATACATAAAAGAAGCAAAAAAAATGTGGAAACATTTAGGATCAAGACATCAAGTCTCAACGCGCCTGTTGGAACGTTATCGGGCGGAAATCAACAGAAAGTCGTTATCGCGAAATGGGTCAATACGAATGCTGATATCTATATTTTTGATGAACCAACGCGTGGAATTGATATTGGCGCGAAGACTGAAGTCTATAATGTTATCAATGATCTGGTCAAAGAGGGGAAATGTGTTGTAATTGTCTCTTCAGAACTTCCTGAAATAATAGGAATCAGCGATCGTGTTATTGTGATGAGACATGGAAGAATCATGGCTGATATCGATAGACAATCCAGCCATTTTAATCAAGAAGATATCATGAAGGCGGCATGGGGAGGAAAGATACAATGATTTGGAATCAGGCCTTTTTGTCGGAGGGCAAGACAATAAAGCGAACGAGAGTACTGACAAAAGCGGGTCCTCTTCTCGCATTTGTGTTGATCTGTATTGCTCTTGAGATAGTTACAGGCGGAAGATTTTTAACTACGTCGAATATTGCTAATATACTAAGACAGGTACCGATTATTGCTCTTATGGCAATAGGTATGCTATGCGTAATATTGCTTGGAGGCATTGATCTATCAGCGGGTTCTCTCCTTGCGATTGGGTTGTGCACATCCGGCGTTGTAAGAAAGTTCTATTTGACAAATGACTCCTTGATTTCAGGTATTATATTGTTAACTATCTGTGTTGTTGTGTCGACGGTGTTTGGCTTCATTAACGGGATATTGTTGACCAAACTTAGATTACCCCATCCTTTTATCGCTACGTTAGGAAGCAAGTTTGTTTGCCGAGGGCTTGCACTCCTTATTACTGGTTCAGCAACTATTTCTGGATTCCCTAATTCTGCCACTACTATTGGAACGTATAATTTATTTGGCGCGATTCCTCTTTCTTTTATCCTTACAATTTCTCTATATATAGTTATGCACATATTTCTTTCCAATGTCGCCACAGGCCGGAAAATATATGCTTTCGGAGGGAATAGAGAAGCCGCGAAGTATGCTGGGATTAACACTGACAAAGTTCAAATTCTTTGCTACTCGCTTTCCGGTTTGTTTTGCGGTATTGCTGGTATTGTTTATCTTGGTCGTCTTAATTCAGCCGTTCCTCTTGCTACACAGGACGGTGATATGGATGCCATTGCCTCTTGTATTATCGGAGGAGCCTCTTTTCTAGGCGGAAAAGGCAACGTTTGGGGAACATTAGTAGGAGCCTTTATGATACAAGTGATTCGTAATGGCTGCACACTTTTAAAATTGTCTACGGATTTACAGCAAATTGTAATTGGCATTATTATTATTGTTGCTGTATACATTGATGTTCTTCGAAATGAAATGGACAATAAACGTAAACTTCTTGCAGTGGCCAAAGCCAACAAAGTCGAAGACGCAAATATTAATTGATAAGAAGGATTGGGAAGCATTTTGAAAATTTCAGTACGCTTAGATTATCTTTTTGAGAATGAATCTCTTGAAAATCAATTCCGTTTTGCTCGAGAAGCGGGTGTAGATGCTGTTGAAACTGGTCAATTGAAGGGTTTTGACTGCAAGGCCGCCTCAGAGCTCGTATTCAAGTATGACATGCCTTTTCTCGCCTGTGGTTTTTACGACATGTGGAATTGTAGATTAGGAGATCGTTTTGAAAACATTCAATCAAATCTACTAAAGAGTATTAACTGTGCAAGGGAGCTGGGTTGTATATATTTACTTGGTCTTTCTGATAACAAACTAAGAAGAACTGAAGAAGAAAGAGCAAGTTTTATTGAGAATATGAAACCAGTTGCTGAAGCTCTAGAAAAGCATGATCTCATTGTGCTTCTTGAACCGCATAATACGATTCTTCCCAATCCAGTATATGATTTTTCACACTATTATGTTAACACAATGGCTTTAGCCTACGATCTGGTTAAATCAATCAGCAGTCCATCTGTTAAGTTGTTATATGATGTTTATCATGAGCAAATTTCGGTGGGCAACCTCTTTTCCAGCATATCTGAGTATAGCTCTGAGATTGCACATTATCATCTTTCTGGTGTTCCTCATCGCAATGAACCCATGTTGGGAGAGATAAACAATTTGAATATTGCACGCGAGGCAAAGAAAATGGGTTATAACGGTTATTTTGGTCTTGAGTATTTCCCGACAGGGGATGCCTTGGCATCGTTAAAGAGTACAATTAACTATTTAACTGAATCAAATTGATTGTATTCTAGATGTATGATGTATGCTATTAGTTGAGAAATAAAACAGTTGCATTGTTTACATTGTCTTTGTAAGGAGTAATTTGATATGATCCCTTGGAGAATCGCCCTTTCAACAGCAGATGAAGCATCCGTGAAAGACCCTATTTTACTTGTTGGCAGTATTGAAGATAATCTAGTAAAAGCAGCACACTTGGGGTATGATGCGATCGAAATTCACATGAGGGAAAACGACCCGCTTGATGTCAATAGAATTCTGAAAACTGTAGAAAAGACTAAAGTGAATATTTCTGCGCTGGTTACCGGTCGTTTGAATACTATTGGTATGTGTTCATTGATTGATGATCGTCCTTACGCTGAAGAGGCAGCACTGAAGGGGCTTTATAGGTATATTGATCGTGCGCATAAACTTAGTACGGATCTGGTAATTGGCTGGGTTAAAGGTAAAATACCTGAGGGAAAGCCGAAAGCAAAGTATATGTATAAACTTGCGCGGAATCTTAGCAGTTTGGATGACTATGCCGATTTGCACCAAGTCAAATTGTTTATTGAAGTTATTAATCGATACGAAACCAATATCTTTAACACTTGTAGAGAAACACTCGATTTTATTACTCAGCATCAGTTTAAGCAATTGTATGTTCATTTGGATACCTTTCATATGGCAATTGAGGAAGCAAATGCTGTAGAAGCAATTAGAGAAGCTTCACATTATCTTGGCTATATACATTTTGCTGATAACAATAGACATTTCCCGGGAGATGGGAGACTCGATTTTTTTGAAATTCTACGGGCTTTAGAAGATATCAACTACCAGGGATATATCTCGGTCGAGTGTTTGCCCATTCCTGAGCGCGAAGTAGCCGCATCCCGTGCATTAAATAATATAAAGGATTTGTGTGAGGCGTTATAGATGTGCATTTTAGGACAATTTCTGTTTTTGATGAAGTAGTGTGAAATGTACAGGCGCAAGTACATAGAACTCGGTATGAGTATATTTAGAAAGAAACAAGAAGATTGGAGAAAAGACAATGAGTGATCATAATTATGCAGAGCAGGCACTTCGTTTGCACAAAGAGTGGCAAGGCAAGATTGAAGTGGTGCCGAGGGCGGATGTTTCGACGAAAGAGGCGCTGGCGATCGCGTATACGCCCGGTGTGGCGGCTCCGTGCCTTGAAATAGAAAAGGACGTTAATCTTTCGTACAACTATACGAGGCGCTGGAATCTTTGCCTTGTCGTTACGGACGGTTCTGCTGTTCTCGGTCTCGGCAATATCGGACCAGAGGCGGCCATGCCGGTCATGGAAGGCAAGTGCGTGCTTTTCAAAGCTTTCGGAGGGGTTGACGCGTTCCCGCTGTGCATTCGGTCAAACGATGTTGATGAAATCGTTCGTACCATTGAGCTAGTGAGCGGCAGTTTCGGAGGCATCAATCTCGAGGATATCGCGGCGCCGCAGTGTTTTGAAGTTGAACGCAAACTCAAGGAGTGTTGTGACATTCCCATTTTCCACGACGATCAGCATGGTACAGCGGTTGTAGTGCTTGCCGGGCTTTTGAATGCCCTTAAAGTGACGGGCAAAGAATTGTCCGATGTCTCTATTGTGTTCAGTGGAGCCGGTGCAGCTTCCATCGCGGTTGCACGTCTTCTTTTAGCGGTTGGCGCGAAAAATATTGTGCTTTGTGATCGACACGGGGCTATTTATTCGGGACGTGATGTCGGAATGAATGAGGAAAAAGTTTTGATAGCAGAAGAAACCAACGAACGTCAATGCCGCGGTTCCTTGGCAGACGCTTTGGTTGGCGCAGACGTGTTTATCGGCCTTTCCGGTCCCGGCTTGTTGACTGGCGATATGGTGCGAGCGATGGCGGAAGATCCCATTGTTTTCGCGTGCGCAAATCCCGAACCAGAGATTCTTCCTTCTGAAGCAATCGAAGCCGGTGCAGCGATTGTGGCAACCGGACGATCCGATTTCCCGAATCAGATCAATAACGTACTCGCTTTTCCCGGTATTTTCAGGGGAGCCTTTGATGTGCGCGCCAGAGATATTAATGATGAGATGAAAATCGCGGCGGCGATGGCGATAGCCGGTATGGTTGACGATGCGAGCCTTAATTCTGAATATATTCTTCCCGATGCGACAGATAAAAATCTTTGCGTGGCGGTAGCAGCGGCTGTCAGCGAGGCTGCTGTGCGTTCAGGAGTTGCTCGCATATAATTTTGCCATTCAGCTTTATTTAAGAGAGTTTCCATTTTTATTATGGGATCTTTCTGCAACATGCCCTGTACGATTTTGAATAGAATGAGATACTGCATTATTTATGCTACAAGGGGTCTAAAAATCCCAGATATTGTGATGACATTTGGAAAAGTGGAAATAGAACTTTAAAAAATGGCTTGCATCGTTAGTACGATGCAAGGAGTGTTTTTTACAGCTACAGCTTTACTTAACAGAAATAGCGTTAAGACAGCAAATTGATAAGCGATGTACGAGATTTGCAAATTTCAACTTTTATGAGGATCAAGGAGGATCAAGGAGGATCAAGTATGAAAATAGACATTACGTTGCGAGTCAACCCAAAGATGATGGAAGATACGCAGGAAAATCTTAGGAGAGCCAAGACAGGTCATTTTGGTACGCATTTTGATGTGAGGGATAAAGAATTCCCGTTGGACTACACAGAACGAAAAGCAATTGTATTTGACGTGTCTGAAATAAAGAATAGAGACATTGTTGTTACTGACGTAGATTTAGAAAAGGTCACTGAAGGGATGTTCGTGGCGTTCTACTCCGGTTACATCGAGAAGGAAGGCTATGGAACAAAGAAGTATTTTGAGGAACATCCTCAACTTTCCATGGAACTGATTGAAGCGCTGTTGGAAAAGCAAATATCCATCATCGGAGTAGATTTTGCAGGAATAAGGATGGAGAAGGAACACACCTCCACGGATCAATACTGTGCAAATCATGGGGTGTTCATCGTCGAAAACCTCTGCAATCTGAAAACTGTTCTTGATGCGGGCGGATTGTTTACAGCAAGAACGTATCCAATGAGCTTTTCGGGCATGACAGGACTCCCATGCAGAGTAGTGGCGGAACTGAAAATCTAGTCTTTCATATAATTAACCTTCATCTGCAATGAACCTGAAAAATACTGGATCATTTATTGGCTTTTTTCAGTTACGGCAACGAGGTCTTATTTGGAGACTTCAGCCAGAATACGCTTTTGGGCAACAACCCCTAATACACAAGGAGGATTTAGTATGAAAGCAGCAATTTTTGAAGGAGAAGGTATTCTTACCGTTAAGGATGTACCTATGCCGGTAATTAAGCGCCCTGATGATGTGATTATAAAAGTGGATGCCGCAAGTATTTGTGGTAGTGATATTCATGGCTTGGCGACTCCGCCGGGACAGTATGTGAAGCCCGGAATTATTTATGGCCATGAGTTTTGCGGCACTGTAGTTGCAACAGGTGAAGAAGCCAAACATTTTGAAGTTAACCAAAGAGTAGCTGTTAATCCAAGAGTTCGTTGTGGCAAGTGTTATGAATGTACACATAGCAAGGGCGATCTGTGTTCAGATTCTGACCATTATGGCCAGCTAGCCGATGGAGGTTTCGCAGAGTATGCCCTTGTTTCCGCTGGACAGTTATATCAGGTGGATAATAATATTCACCCGGATATTGTCACACAAGTGGAGCCTTTGGCTTGTGTTCTTAGCGGACTTAAGATGGTTAATCCTACTCCGATGGACTATGTAGTGTTATATGGTGCAGGTCCCATTGGCCTCACTTTTCTCCGCGTATTAAAGATGTATGGAGTACGCAATCTCATTGTTACCGCTAAAGGCAAGGATAGAGTGGAAGAAGCTAAGAAGTGTGGAGCTGACATAGTTGTAGATATAGCAGAGGAAACTCTTGAGGAAGCAATTAGCACGAATTGGCCTTATAAGGCGGATTTGATTATTGACGCAGTTGGTAGAGGCAATATTTTACCGGAAGCTCAGCATCTTGTTAATCCTCGGGGAAGGATATTGTTGTTTGGTCTAGATAATAATGCTCGTTCAGAAATCTCTCCAGGAATTTTTGTTTTGAATGAAATTTTCATTATAGGTGCATTAGGTAAGGATTTCCCCGGAGCATTGGAGCTAATCAAGAACCCTGACCTAGGATTGGATGTTTTTATTACACATAGAATTAATTGTTTGGAAGAGATTTATAACGGTATCGAAGCCATGCGAAACAAGGAAGCGGCTCGTGTAATTGTTTACCCCAATGGTAATCCTCAGTAGTTTTTATTGTTAAGGTTTTAGTAATGTTTTCAAAAGGAAGGTGAATCGTATTGTAGAAATCCGATGTGTTGCGTAATTTGTCGGAATAAGGATTTTAAAATTGGTTTTGAAGTTAATCGAAAGAGCGAAACCCTTGGGATTGTCTTGTATCTTTGGGAAGAGTATACAAAAATGACATTTCAACTATCACAATTATTGGAGGAGGCATTTGTTAAATGAGGATTTTAAAAATTGGGGTGATCGGTCTTGGTGCTATCGGACGTGACCACGTCAGGCGACTAAGTGAAAAGATAACCGGATGTAAAGTTGTAGCTGTTTCCGAAATTAACGAGGAAGTAGGAAGAGCAGTCGCGGAACAGTATAATGCCAAATTTTATGTCGACGGAG
>JAAZKK010000001.1 GCA_012799825.1 Clostridiaceae bacterium
ATTCATAGATCCTCCAAGTGCAAGGGTTTTCCTCAATATCCTGCATTTTGCTTGCACCTATTATACTGGATATAAACCGCTAATCGCCTTATCTCAAGCATTTGATGCCTGCGCAGTAGGCTCTAATATAAAAAATCAAGAAACAGGGCTATCTGTCAGATCTTCCAGCGCGAGTTGCTGAACACGAGACGAACGCCCTACAGAAGGAAGACGGTACATTTCCTCGAATTCTCTAACTTTTAGTGTAAAATCGGCGCGCTCCTTCAAATTATGTAAATGTGCATGCTGATCAAGCGCCGGACCGCGCGTCAATTCAAGAATGCTAATTGCGATGTTGGAACAATGATCGGCTACACGCTCCATGGCCGTTAGCACATCCATGAAAATAAAACCAAGTTCTAGGGTACAGCGATTGTCTTGTAAGCGCTGAATATGCCTAGCCTGTAGCTCATCCGTCAAGTAGTCGATTACTTCTTCCAACGGCTCAACACGTCTGGCAAGTCCAAGATCATTCTCCCGGAAAGCGCGCACTGTCATTTCAAGTAGCGCGCTCACCGCGCTTTCCATCACAGACAGCTCATTGGTTGCCTCACGTGAGAAATGAATCTTCTTGTCGTACATTTCTTTTCCAGAGATAGTGATGCTGAGCGCGTGATCCGAAATCCTTTCGTAGTCTCCTAGACATTTGAGAAGTAGTGAAAGAATGCGAGAATCACTATCCGTCAGTTTGCGACCACTCAATTTGACCATATAGGTGCCCAGATTGTCCTCATATTGGTCGACAATCTCTTCTGCATCCTTCACGTGTTTAAAATCCGATCGACTAAACGAGTGTAACTGGCGCATAGCTAAATTGTACTGGCGCTCTACAAGCTCAGCCATTTCATTGCTCAATTGACTGCATTGAGACAGAGCAAATGCCGGATTGTCCAAGAACCGTGGATCAAGTGATGCAAATCGTTGTTCGGCATTTTGAAGGTCAAGTATCGGTTCTTTTTCATCTTCAGGAAGAATGAGCTTAACAAAGTGAACCAGCTGATGCCTGAATGGCAAGAAAACGGCAGTGGCACTCGTTTTGTAGAGTGTGTTCACGATCGCAATGTCAACAGACGAAATTCGGGTCCCTAAGAAAGTGAAATAAAAGATCGTATCTAAAATATAAAAAGTGCCCATAAAGAGCACTGTTCCAAAAATATTGAAGAATAAATGGATGAGAGCGGTGCGTTTAGCGTCTTTGGAAGTACCTATACTGGAAATCATGGCGGTGACGCAAGTGCCGATATTTTGTCCGAAAACAATGGGAATCGCTGAACCGAATGTGACAATACCCGTCGTCGACAGCGCTTGAAGAATGCCGATGGATGCAGAAGAACTCTGAATAATTGCTGTGAGGCCAGCGCCAATCAGCAACCCGATAAAAGGATTAGAGAACGTAACAAAAAGTTGCTGAATTTCCGGAATCTGCGACAACGGCTTGACAGCACCGGTCATTTCTTCCATTCCGTACATGAGTATGGCAAAACTAATCATAACCCGGCTGATGTTACGTCGTTTTTCATCTTTTGAAAATAAGAGAATAGCGACGGCGATCGCCGCGAGGATAGGTGAGAAAAAGGCAGGTTTAAGGAAACTCAGGTAAGCACTTGAGTCGCCAATCGTACCAAGACTAAGCAGCCATGCGGTCATGGTCGTGCCGATGTTGGCTCCCATGATAAGTCCGACTGACTGAGTAAGAGAAAGAAGGCCGGCATTGACAAGACCGACCACCATCACTGTTGTAGCTGAAGATGACTGAATAACGGCGGTTACCCCTGCACCGAGGAGCACCGCCTTCACCGGATTGGATGTCATACGCTCCAAAAGAGACTGAAATTTCGAACCGGACGCGGTAACCAGACTGTCGCCCAAAGCCTGCATTCCATACAAAAAAAGGGCTAGCCCGCCAATAAGTTTTACTACATCATAAAAACTCATGCATTACCCGACAAGACGATCGGTCGTCTGTAAAAAGTCGTAGTTATATGTCCAATCATAGGTTTTTGAGCTCCTTCACCATATTTGCAACATTTGTCGTACATTGAACAAATCAACTTAAGTAATTATCTCCGGTGCTTTAAGTTTTCCAACTTATCCGCAACATTTGTCGCACACTGAACCAATCAAGTAACCACGTATGTAGTCTCCGATGTGTTGAGTTCTTCAACGCGTCCACAACATTTGTCGCACACTGAACAAATCAAGGAAATGCGTGTCTCACTTCTGAGATGCTCTTGAGTCCCCCCTAACATGTTTTCAACATTTGTTATACCTAGAATTTACCAAATCGATCTTATTATATGTGGTTTATTCAAATTCGTAAACTGAACATGATAAACAACTGAACACAGTATTTTAGAACACCGCTTATTGACGTTTGACAATAATGAACATGTTATACTTCATGAAAGATAATAGCACATGACGAATTTCGGGGGGCAGTTGATATCTCCCTTTGATGCTGTATCTACGGCTACATAAGATAGAGTTAATCTTGTTGCCCTAGCAATTTGTTATTCTGGCGATAGCGGTCACATTGATATTTAGCAACGCCGCGCGGATGCAGGAGGCACACAGGCGCTGGGAATTTGCTGTGACGGAAATCTCTGAGTCTCGCGCGGACGAAGGCGGCACCACCCCGCTTGTGCGGGAATAAAATTGATCTCTCTGAGTCTCGCGCGGATGCAGGCGTCACACATCGTGTCCGCCATCGTTTGCCGGTTATTTTATACTTTTTACCGACTTGTTTGCCGAATATCAAATACCTTTTGCCGGTCATTTGAAAAATAGAAGGGGACATCCTCTATGATTACAGTCATTGGAAGCATCAATATGGATCTAGTCGTCACCGCAAAACGTGCACCAGACATGGGCGAAACCGTGATGGGCACGTCGTGGACACAAATTCCCGGCGGCAAAGGCGCTAATCAAGCTGTCGCAGCGGCACGAAGCGGCGGAGAAACATGGATGGTTGGTCGCCTCGGCCGAGACGCATTCGGCAACACATTGTTGGAATCATTAAAGCGCGATCCTCTACATGTTGATCACATAGAAATGCATGAAGACGCTCCCACAGGCATCGCGGCTATTGTCGTTGACGCATCAGGAAGAAATCGCATCACAGTGATTTCGGGTGCGAATTTTACCATCCACGCCGACGATATTGATCGCTTAAGACCGTTGATTGCGCGTTCCTCCGTCCTGCTCATGCAACTTGAAATCCCCCTTGACGCCGTTGAGCGAGCACTTGTCATCGCCAAAGAAGAGAATACCTTCAGCATCCTAAATCCGGCACCCGCTACCGAATTGCCCGATCATTTTTATCAACTTGCCGATCTTATGACGCCAAACGAAAGCGAACTGGCAATTCTCTCCGGATGCCCAACACAGACGGAAAGCGAATGGACTGCAGCTTGTCGCGCCCTCTTAGACCGAGGCCTGTCATCTGTTTTGGTGACGCTAGGCGAAAAGGGCGCATTCTATGTTGATCAGAAAACAAAGCGGATATACCCTGCTTACAGAGTTACCGCTGTTGACACAACAGCTGCCGGAGACAGCTTTAACGGCACATTAGCAAGTGAAATCGCGCGTTACTTGAAAGAAAATAGCGCAAAATGGCGTAGCGTAAACGTCGGGGAAGAAGCCACCGTCTCAGAAGTCTCCGTTTCAATTGATGCATACACCTCCATAAGTAACAAAGTAAAAGCAGACACGCATGCCAATAAAACTACTGACCTATGTGCGGAAGAAGGCACAAAGATACGTGCTGAAACGGAAGCCGACATAAACGCAGAGGATAGAACCGAAACACATGCTGAAGCGATTGCCGACGTAAATATTAAGGGAGGCACCGAAACACATGCTGAAGCGGGCGTCGACATAAATGCAGGAAATGGCACTACCGCAAGAACTGAAAAAGGCGTTAGCTTTGGCGACAATTCAGATTATTCTCCTCCATCCCAGATTCCTTACGACATACTCGATCGCGCCATAGATCGCGCGACGCGTGCAGCCGCCATCACCGTAACTCGCGAAGGTGCGCAACCTTCCCTTCCCACAGCAAGAGAAATCGACGATTTCGATATTTGGTACGAAATACACTCATCGAAACGAACATAACCCACATAAACTGGGACATGCGAACCAAAAAAAGTCCACATGTCCCAGCGAAACAGATTCATCTCTAGCGGTAACTACACGGTGATCCGAACTACTCCGCGAACCGGCTACACCTCGATCCGAACGACATCCGCCCGTCATCCCCCGCTGTGGCACCACGTTTTTGAAACGCTATGCTTTACTTGCTACTTCGCCCCTGGCGATAATTCCATCGTTATTCCGGAGCGATCTCAAGCGCAAGCTCCATCATTTGACGATATCCTGTCTGACGTGCCTCCGCAGTATCTGCCTCCTTCGTAATCAAGCTATCACTAACTGTAAACATTGCGAGCGCACGTTTTCCAAGCTTGCGCGCCGTCATATAAAGTCCGGCAGATTCCATTTCCGCACCCAATGCACCGTACTGCATAAGGCGTTTAGTCACATCTTCAGGAAGTTCTCTATAAAATTGATCCGAACAGCAAACCGTACCCGCGTGCATAGACAATCCCATCTTCTTGCCCGTCTCCCATGCTTTAAGCAACAATTCGAAGTCCGGGGTCGGACAGAAAGCATATGCACCAAATAATCCATGATTAATATTGGAATCAGTGTTTGATGCCGTCGCTAAAATAAGATCGTGGAGTTTAACAAAAGGCTGCATCGCGCCGGCACTTCCTATACGAATAATCGTTTCGACTTCATAGAAAGCAAACAGTTCATGAAAATAAATCATAGCCGACGGCATCCCCATGCCGGATCCCATGACTGACACGCGTTTTCCTTTGTAATAGCCTGTGTAACCGAGCATACCGCGTACATGGTTGAATTGTTTGGCATCCTCAAAATACGTCTCCGCTACAAACTTCGCACGGAGAGGATCACCCGGCATCAAAACCGTGTTAGCGATTTCATCCGGACTCGTTGCTGCAATATGTGGCGTTGGAATAGACATCTTGCACCTCTTTCTTTGATTAAAAACCGTAAGGTTTATTAAAAATATAAATATATATAAATCACTATAACAAAAAAGGAGCGTTCATTCCCATTCCGAATAATATCTCAACAGAGCGGCGTCAATGGCCAATTTTTGAGTTTTATTAGAAACACTGTCTCCTAGCCCAACAGAGTGGTCAGTTTTGCAGTTTTGTTAGAAACTTAGCAGGTCAGCATCGCGGCAACCAATGGCCAATTTTTGAGTTTTATTAGAAACGTCGTCCCTTAGCCCACCAGAGTGGTCAGTTTTGCAGTTTTATTAGAAATTCTGGAAGCTGAAATGATGAATGACAACAATATCCTCCTTTTATCTGAATAAATGTCCAAGAAGGGACGAGGTAGAGGCTGATTTTTATGAATTATTCGAAATTTTGTCCAATGAGGGGAAGAGGAGAAATAAGGGGAGTGACAGTCTCTCAAAAAAACTGATTTTTTGTCCGCGGTAGGATAGGTCAAGACGAAATTTCTGATTAACCTGAATTTTTGTCCGCGGTAGGTTAGGTCAAGACGATATTTCTAATTAATTTGAATTTTTGTCCAAGAGGATGATGAAAAGGAATATGATAGGCTTCTCAACGCAATAGATTTGTACGATCTAGTCGGGGTATAATGACTACAATAACTTAGGAGAACAGAATACATGGTTTTTTCTTCCCTATTTTTTTTATACGCCTTTCTTCCGCTGTGCTTGATTTTGGTCTGGTCTGTGGAGAAGACAAAAACGCAGAACATTATCCTGCTCGTTTTTTCGCTTTTCTTCTATGCGTGGGGCGAGCCGGTCTATGTGATCTTGCTTATCCTGACAACGCTTTTTATCTGGGGATGCGGAATCCTGATGAGCCGCACACGCCGCAAGAGAGAACGGCGCACGGCTTTGACGCTTGCTGTTGTTGTCTCGATCGGCAGTCTTGTTGTTTTCAAATACACCGGCTTTATTGTGGAAACGATCAATCTGATTCCTTTTATCAACATTCCGGTTCCCCAAATTTCACTGCCGATCGGCATCTCTTTCTACACTTTTCAGGCGCTTTCTTATATCATTGACCTTTATCGCGGCGAAATCGAAGTTCAGCGCTCGTATTACAAGTTTTTGCTGTACGTCTCCTTGTTCCCCCAACTGATCGCCGGTCCGATCGTCCGTTACATCGATGTGGAAAAGGAGCTTAAACACCGGGAGATTACGTTAGATGGAATGGTGTCCGGTATAGGGCGATTTGTTGTCGGTCTTTGTAAAAAAGTCCTTATCGCCAACCACGCAGGCGAAATTGTCAACTTTTGCCTTGAATCGGATCATTTTGGGCAAATCAGCTCGGCAACGGCGCTTTTAGGAATTCTTGCATACACTTTTCAGATCTATTTTGACTTCTCGGGTTATTCCGATATGGCGATTGGCCTTGGGAGAATGTTTGGCTTCAAATTCCTTGAGAACTTTAATTATCCATTCATCTCAACAAGCATAACCGAGTTTTGGCGCCGCTGGCATATCTCGCTCAGCACTTTTTTCCGCGACTATCTTTATATACCGTTGGGTGGCAATCGACGTCACCGGTTGCGAAATACGTTCCTTGTTTGGTTCCTCACGGGGCTTTGGCATGGAGCAAACTTTAACTTCGTATTGTGGGGACTCTACTATTTTGTAATCTTGCTCTTCGAACGCAAGGTGATTCTCCCCTTACATGACAAAACGCCTAAATGGATCTGGCTGGTTCCAACGTTTTTGGCGAACGTATTCGCTTTCAGTATCTTTTACTTTACCGATTTCTCGCGCCTCTTTACGTTTTACGGACGTATTTTCGCGCCGGGACTCGCGGGTTTCATGGATCTAGAAGCGCGTATACTCTGGCGTCAACACCTTATATTCCTGATCGTTGCGATCATAGCTTCTACACCGATCATTCCTTGGATAAAAGAACGCCTCCACGGTTATAAAAGAGTGCTTGAACGCTCCAGAGTAATCGGCATATTGCGCACCGCGTTTACCCTATTGCTACTTTTCGCTTGTACGGCAGCGCTTGTCGCATCAAGCTACAACCCGTTCCTCTACTTCAGGTTCTGATTAAGTAGAGTAACTCGAACTGAAACATAAGGATTAGCACCATGCGTCAGAAAAAAAACAATCAAATTATCCTGATCATTGCTTTTGTCTCTTTTTTGGTCATCTTAGGAGTCCTGCATATCATCTTTCCGCAAGAAACAATTTCTCTTGACGAAGGAAGACGACTCAAGAAATTTCCTAAGCTGACGTACAAGGATGCCGTGAGCGGTAAACAGGCGGAGAATATCGAGGCCTGGTACAGCGATCAATTCCCTTTCCGGAATTCCTTCATCAAGATAGGAAAAACGATGCGCGCGTCGCTTTTTCCAAACTTGAATCCGGATGGACTTGCGCTTTATCAGATTACACGCGATCTTATGCCGGATGACTACGAAGACGAAGAACCCGAGACAACTTCCACGCCGGAAGAAACATCCCCGCCGGATCCCATGGATCCCACCGGTCATTCTGACCCCTCGGGGGAAACGGACTCCACCGAGACATCTCAGCCGACAACATCCAAACAGGAAGATCCGCCAATCCCCACACTGCCCAAAGAAAATGCTGTGGAGAAAAGCGGGCTGGTCGTCATGGGTACGCGCGCCATGGAACGTTTTTACGGCGATGAAAAACTCTTAAAAAACTACGCCAATCGCCTGAATACGGTCAAAACTACATGGGGCGCAAATCTTAACATGTACTCAATGCTTATCCCGACAGCTATTGAAATTTATGCGCCGGAAGAATACCACAGCGGGTATTGTTCGCAGCAGGCGTGCCTTGAAATTTTCTGGAAAGCCCTCAACCCCGGCATCGTTAAGGTAAACTCTCTGGATAAGCTGCTGCGCCACCGCGATGAGTACATTTATTACCGTACCGACCATCATTGGACCGGACGCGGCGCCTACTATGCTTACGTCGCTTTCTGTGAAGAAGCGGGATGGACTGCAGTTCCCCTATCCGACATGGAACATTATCAGATTGAAGGAACTTTCCTCGGCTCGCTCTGGCGCGCCACAAATGAGACCGCACTTAAAGATAATCCGGATACGACGGAAGGTTGGCGGCCGAAAGTGGAATCCTATACGGCAACCGCGTGGGACAACCCGGAAATGACGGTCACCTATCCCATTCTTCTGAACGACGAACGCTGCACCGGCGTTAACAGCTACCTCAACTACTCCGGTGGCGACCGCGCCCTTTTGAAAATCGTGACTTCCAACAGCAGCGGCAGAAAGCTTCTTGTGTCAAAGGACTCTTTCGGCAACGCTCTTGTCCCGTACTTCGCCAACCACTATGACGAAATCTATGTCATTGATCCGCGCTACTACGTGCGTCCTCTCAAGCAACTCGTCGAAGAAAACGGCATCACCGATTACGTTGCGGTCAATTACATGTTCGCGATTTCAAATCCGACCTGGTTGGGCGGCTTTGATAAAATTATTAAATAAATGGTTCGAAATATTTTATAGAAGCTTGTTAAGGGCTCATCTCGATCTTATTTTTGCCTTAAAAACACTGCTCTTCGAGAGCCCGCAATCAGTTAACAGAGTAAGGCAGCCTTACGGCCGGCAAGAATCGAAGGTTGATTGTGAGGGAAAAGCGGTCTTAAATACGGTAAAAATCCGTGGTCGATAGACAGAATACGAAGTGAATCTGCTGTCGGTTGACGTAATACGCAGAGAATCTGCTGTCGATAGACAAAATACGAAGAGAATCCGAGGACGAATGACATAATACGCAGAGAGTCCGCGGTCGATAGACAAAATATGTTGGGAATCCGCAATCGATTGACAAAGCAAGGAGTCCTTGAGTGCCGCTAGAGTTACAGTTTGGTTATTATTTGATTATTGTTGGATAAAATCCTAGCTTGATTATTAATGTAGGAAACATGAAAGAATTTTAGGTAGATATTCATGCAGTATGATTTTGAACATTATGTAGACCGCCGCCATACGACTTCTTATAAGTGGAACGCTATGACAGATGCCTGTCCTGACGTTCCGAAAGGTGTAATTCCCTTATCCGTCGCCGACATGGAACTCAAAAACCCTCCCGAGATTATGGCTGGGCTTCGTGACATGCTGGATCCGGACAAACTCATTCTCGGATACGCCGGAGCTCCTCAAAGCTATCGTGACGCTGTCTGTTCTTTCATGAAAAAAAGGCACAACTGGGAGATTGAACCGGAATGGATCGTTCCGACGGCCGGCGTCGTTCCCGCCTTTTATAACGCGGTTTTGTCATTCACGCGGCCCGGCGAGGGCGTCATCGTGATGCCGCCTGTCTACTATCCCTTCTTCGGCGCGGCTGAACAAGAAGGCCGCAACGCTGTGTATTGCCCGCTTTTGGATCGCGGCAACCGCTATGAAATCGATTTTGACCTGCTGGAACAATGCGCACAGCATCCCGACAACCGCGTGCTGCTCTTTTGCAGCCCTCATAACCCGGTCGGTCGCGTCTGGACCGTGGAGGAACTTAAAAAAGTTGGTGAGATCTGCCTCGCAAATGATGTGCTTATGATCTCGGACGAGATCCACTTTGACCTCATCATGCCCGATTACCGGCACACCGTATACGCAACGATTAGCGATGATTTTGCGCAAAACTCCATCATCTGCACGGCTCCGAGCAAAACCTTCAATCTGGCAGGAATGCAGACATCTTCCATCATTATCCCGAATGCAAAACTGCGAGAGACATTTGCGAAGACGCTTCGTTCGGGGCGTGCAAGCAGCCCGACGATCCTCGGTTATAAGGCATGCGAAATTGCCTACACCGAATGTCTTGATTGGCTTGATCAACTCATCTTGTTGATCGACCGCAATCGTCAGTACGTCGAGGATTTTTGCGACAAACGTCTTACTCGCGTACGCACTTACACGATGGAAGGCACTTACCTGCAATGGCTCGACTTACGCGCGTTTGGCATGGACGGCAAAACACAAGAGCAGTTCTTACGGCAAGAAGCTGACCTTTTCATGAATGGAGGCTATATGTTCGGTCAGGGCGGCGAAGGATTCGAACGCCTCAACCTCGCCTGCCCGACTTCGTGCATTGAGGACGCGATGGATCGCCTGCAGGCTGCTCTTGCCATCCTTCACGAAGACGACAATTGACAATCAAGATTGTGCCTAACGACAGCGTTAAAATATTCCTGATCTGTTGATATATCGTTTTGTTGAAGTCGATAGACAGTGAGACGATAGCAATAATAGAGGGTACGATAGGGATATAGATATAATAAAATAATAGAAGGCAGCGGAGCTGACCATGAGCATTAGTGGTAAACCGTTGCTCAAACCCGGCTTCTCCAGACAACTCTGGAGCTGACTATGAGCATCAGTGGCAGGTCTCTCTTGCATTTTGGTCATCGCTTTATATTAGGAAAGGAATAAAACCGACATGAGCAAAATTCTGGAAAAACGACAGCTGACCCGCGAAACGGTCTTGATGAAAATAGAAGCACCTCTCATCGCGAAAAAAGCATTGCCCGGTCAATTCATCATTTTCCGCGTTGAAGAAGGAGGAGAGCGTGTTCCTCTGACCATCGCGGGCACCGATCATACAGAAGGAAGTGTTACCATCATTTTCCAAATGGTTGGCAAGTCAACGATGCGACTGGGTGCGAAAGAGACCGGTGAATCGATCGCCGACTTTGTCGGACCGTTTGGTAAACCGTCCGAACTCGATCCCTATAAAGGCAAGAATGTCGCCGTCATCGGTGGCGGTCTCGGCGTCGCCATCGCCTATCCGCAGGCGGCATATCTTCATAAAATCGGCGCACACGTCGACGTCATTGCCGGTTATCGAAGCATCGACCTCATCATTCTCGAAGATGAACTTCGTTCGTCGTCCGATAATTTCTACCTTATCACAGATGATGGCTCCTCCGGACGCAAAGGATTTGTGACGGACATGCTGAAAGAAATTCTGGAACAGGGCAAACAGTATGACCTTGTTATCGCCATCGGCCCTCTCGTCATGATGCGCGCTGTCGCCGAGATGACTCGGCCTTATGACATTGAAACCGTCGTGAGCATGAACACCATCATGGTCGACGGAACCGGCATGTGCGGCTGTTGTCGCCTGACCGTCGGCGGAGAAACGAAGTTTGCTTGTGTGGACGGCCCGGATTTTGATGCACATAAAGTTGATTTTGAAGAAGCGATCCGGCGTTCGCGAGCCTACGTTGAACAAGAAAACCACGATCGCAAGAGTGAACAGGAACGGCACCGTTGCCGCCTGACGGGAGAAGTACGCCATGAATAAGAAAAAAAGAAATATGTCGAATGTCAAAGTCAGCATGCCCGAACAGGCGCCGGACGTTCGCAACAAGAATTTTAGCGAAGTCGCCCTCGGCTATACAGAGGAAATGGCACAGGAAGAAGCACTGCGTTGTCTGCACTGCAAGAACCACCCCTGTGTCTCGAAGTGCCCTGTCAACGTCGACATTCCGGGTTTTATTGAAAAAGTTGCATCCGGCGATTATGAACAGGCTTACCAGATCATCGCATCGACGAACAGCCTTCCGGCCATTTGTGGTCGCGTCTGCCCACAAGAGACACAATGCGAATCCACCTGCATACGCGGCATCAAAGGTGAACCGGTCGCCATCGGGCGACTTGAGCGCTTTGCCGCCGACTGGCACCTTGCAAACGTAAAAGAACAGCCGCCGAAGCCGAAGACGAACGGTCGTCGTGTTGCCGTGATCGGCTCAGGGCCTGCCGGACTGACCTGCGCGGGCGATCTTGCCAAAATGGGCTACGAAGTCACCGTCTACGAAGCCTTCCACGTGGCTGGCGGTGTCTTGATGTACGGCATTCCGGAATTTCGTCTCCCGAAAAAACTGGTGCAAACTGAAATTGACGGACTGAAAGCACTCGGCGTCGAGATCGTCTGCAATACGGTTATCGGCCTTACTCTTTCGATCGAAGATCTCTTCGAAAGCGGCTATGAGGCGATATTCATTGGCTCCGGAGCAGGGCTTCCCCGCTTCATGAATATTCCAGGCGAGAACTTTAACCAAGTCTATTCGGCCAACGAATTCCTAACACGCGTCAACCTTATGCAGGCCTGGCGCTGGCCCGAAACGTCAACGCCTATCAACATCGGCAAACGGGTCGCCGTTGTCGGAGGAGGCAACGTCGCCATGGACGCCGCGCGCTGCGCGAAACGCCTTGGCGCAGATGAAGTGATGATCGTTTACCGCCGTTCGGAAGAAGAACTGCCGGCACGTCAGGAAGAAGTCGAGCACGCAAAGCATGAAGGCATTATTTTCAATCTTCTGACCAACCCGACCGAAATCAAAGGAAGTGAGGGCTGGGTGACCGGCATGACGTGCATCCGGATGGAACTGGGTGAGCCGGATGCATCGGGAAGACGCCGTCCTGTACCGGTTGAGGGCTCAGAATTTGATATCGAGCTTGACACCGTGATCATGGCAATCGGTCAGTCGCCGAACCCCTTGCTCCGCAACACAACAGAAGAACTTAAATGCCACTCTTGGGGCGGTATCATAGTTGACGAGGAGACTCTCGCCACATCGATGCCGGGCGTCTGGGCCGGCGGCGATGCCGTCACCGGCGCCGCAACCGTAATTTTGGCGATGGGTGCAGGAAAAACAGCTGCGCACTCAATCGACGCGTATCTTAAAGAAAAAAAGTAGAAGCAAATGTAAGGTAAATAGGAGATTAACTACAACAGAAGCCGTACCAATTAGTATGTCGGAAATCGCGTCTAGTATTAGACGAAAGCCGTGACAATTATTATGTCGAAAGTCGCACTTAGTATTAGTCAGAAGTCGAGCCTATTATTATGTCAGAAGCCATACTTAGTATTAGTCGGATACCGCGCTTATTATCACTTTGATCAACATAAGCCGGTGATAGGAGCGGTCATTATTTGGTAAAGAAAAAGTAGCCACACTTACCGTCCCCACCGCGATCAACACAAACCGGTAACAGGCGCGGTAAATTTTTTGGAGTAGAAGAGTATCCGCGCCCATTATCCAAGTGATCAACACAAGCCGGCAATAGATGCGGAAAGAATAAACACAAATATTCTAGTACATCAACAATTTTAAGACATAATAAATATATAATATATAAATGCATGCAAAAATGATTAGCAAAATCCGCTAACATCATGTACAATCATGTACGGTAGATAGATAAATAAATAGCGATCTTAAAATAAAATGGGTGCTTGCCGCCCGTGGGAGGAGAAGATATGACACAACCCGAACACATCAAAACCATCGCGGACGATGATCCGCGCTATGATGAGTTGCGAACGTTTATCAACGACGAAAAGAACAAGCAAGGGGTCGCAATGATCGCCTTACAGGAAGCACAACGCCTCTTCGGATATTTGCCGTTAGAAGTGCACAAATTCATCTCTAAAGAGACAGGCGTTCCTATTGCTGAACTTTATGGTGTCACCACTTTTTACAGCCAATTTACGACTGAACTCCGTGGTAAACATCAGATTCAAGTTTGCATGGGAACGGCGTGCTACGTCAAAGGCGCGCAAAAAGTACTCGACAAAGTTCTCGAGGTGCTGGGAATTGGAGTTGGTATGACAACACCAGATCGCCTCTTCACGGTCAACGCAGCGCGTTGTATCGGTTGTTGCGGACTGGCGCCCGCCATGATGATCGACAACAAGGTTTATGCGAACCTCGTCGACGTTGATCAAATCCCTAAGATTCTCGCTCAATACAGAACGCAAGACCGTTAGGACGGCTTGTCAGAATAGAAAGGAATATTTATGTCCGAATCAACTGCAACCACCGCGGTCAAGCGGATCGAGACGCATGAGCAGCTCAATCTTTTTCGCGATTCCTATAAAGCGAATTTAGAAAAACCGAAGCGCTTCCGTGTGACCGTCGGAATGGCAACGTGCGGCATTTCCGCCGGCGCCAACGTCGTTTTAGACGCTTTCAACGATGCGCTGAAGGCGCGCGGCATCGATGACATCCTCGTCGAACCTGCCGGATGTATTGGCTTGTGCGTCTATGAACCCATTGTCGAAGTTTTCGAACCGGGAAAAGAGAAAGTCTCCTACGTTCACATCACCCCTGATAAAGTTGAAGAAATCGTGGAAAAGCATCTGATCGGCGGTAGCCCCGTTGCAGATTATGGGCTTGAGGGTCTAAAAATCTACGACGATAGTGGAGAACTTTGCCGACATTTCGACGACCTGCCTTTTTACAAAAAACAGGTACGCTTGGTACTTAAGAACTGCGGGTACATCAATCCCGAAAATATCGAAGAATACATTGCCGTCGACGGCTACCAAGCGTTGGCAAAAGTGCTGACTACGATGACACCCGACGACGTAATTAATGTAATTTCCGCATCTAACCTAAGAGGTCGCGGGGGCGCCGGTTTCCCGACGGGTCGTAAATGGAAGTTTGCCGCCGTCAACGAGTCCGATCAGAAATACATCATCTGCAATGCAGATGAAGGCGACCCGGGCGCATTCATGGATCGTTCCGTTTTGGAAGGCGATCCGCACGCCGTTTTGGAAGCGATGGCTATCGCCGGCTACGCGATCGGTGCAGATCAAGGCTGGATTTACGTCCGCGCTGAATATCCGACGGCCGTAGACCGTTTGCAGCTAGCCATCGACGAGGCTACCGCTCGTGGCCTGCTCGGCGACAACATATTTGGAAGCGGCTTTAATTTCAACATTCGTCTCCGACTCGGAGCAGGCGCCTTTGTATGCGGTGAAGAAACCGCGCTGATTGCCTCCATCGAAGGCAAACGCGGCATGCCGCGCAATAAGCCGCCCTTCCCCGCCAACCGCGGTCTTTGGGGAAAACCGACGATCATCAACAACGTAGAAACGCTGGCCAACATCGCTCCGATCATCCGAAATGGAGCAGACTGGTTCCGCTCTATCGGCACAGAAAAGAGCCCTGGCACCAAAGTATTTGCGCTCGGCGGCAAAATCGCGAACACCGGACTCGTTGAAGTACCGATGGGGATCACTCTCCGAGAAGTAATCTACGATATCGGCGGCGGTTGCCCTGGCGGCAAGATGTTTAAGGCAGTACAGACGGGCGGACCCTCCGGCGGTTGTCTCACCGCAGAAGCCCTCGACGAAATCATAGATTTCGATCATCTCACCGCGCTCGGCTCCATGATGGGATCGGGCGGAATGATCGTCATGGATGAGGACAACTGCATGGTCGACATCGCGCGGTTCTTCCTCGATTTCACCGTCGACGAATCCTGCGGACAATGTGTACCTTGCCGTGAAGGCACGAAGCGCATGCTCGAGATCCTCGACAAGATTGTCTCCGGAAAAGCAAAAGAAAGCGATCTTATCGCGCTTGAGGAGCTGGCAGAGAACATTCAGCTCACCTCGCTTTGCGCGCTCGGACAGACGGCACCGAACCCTGTACTCTCAACGATGCATCACTTTATGGATGAATACCGGGCACACGTCATTGACAAGAAATGCCCCACCCACGTCTGCAAAGATCTTTTAGGGTACTACATTACAGAAGACTGCCGGGGCTGCACGCTTTGCAAAAAAGTATGCCCTGTTGACGCGATCAGCGGCGAAGTGAAAGAACAGCATTACATCGATCCGGACAAATGCATCCGTTGCGGAGCCTGCTTCGATGCCTGCCGTTTCAACGCCATTGAAAAACGATAAGAGGAGCCTTTACCATGTCAGATAATCACAAAGACACCAATAAGGTCACAATCAAGATCAATAACCGGGAAATCAAAGCGAACGCCGGAGATACCGTTCTTCAGGCGGCAACAAAAGCGGGCATCAAAATTCCTTCGCTTTGCTATCTTAAAGACATCAACGAAATTGCAGCTTGCCGGCTCTGTGTCGCCGAAGTCGACATCAACGGCCGTCCAATGCGCGGTCTCCCTGCCACGTGCGTGCTCCGCGTCCAAGAAGGCATGAATGTGCGCACTAATACAAGGCGTGTGCGCAACGCCGTGCGCTGCAACCTCGAACTCATCCTCGCCAACCACGACATGAACTGTCCTACCTGTGTCCGCAACGGCACTTGTGAACTTCAGGCGCTTTGTGAGGAACACGGCATCAGCGGTGTCCGTTTCGAGGGAGCGAAGCGCCCGGTCACTATCGATGCGTTTTCGTCATCCATCGTCCGCGATTCAAGCAAATGTATTCTCTGCGGTCGCTGCGTGAGTGCCTGTATGAAAATTCAGGAACTCGGTGTGTTAGGCTTTGCAAACCGAGGCTTCGACACTGAAGTGGGACCGGCCTTCGACTACAGCATGAGAGACGTCAACTGCGTTTACTGTGGTCAGTGCATTGAAGCATGCCCGACGGCAGCCCTGCGCGAACGTCGCTATCTGGATGAAGTCTGGGATGCCATCGACGACCCCGAAAAAGTCGTCGTTGTGCAAGCGGCACCCGCCGTGCGCGCATCTCTTGGCGAAGAATTCGGCATGCCAATCGGCACACCCGTCACCGGAAAGATGACGGCAGCGCTCAAAGAGATCGGCTTTGACTACGTCTTCGACACCAACTTTGCCGCCGACCTCACCATCAGCGAAGAAGCCCACGAACTGCTCGATCGTATCTTAAACGGCGGCGTTCTGCCCATGATTACGTCGTGTTCGCCGGGCTGGGTTCGTTACTGCGAGATGTATCATCCCGATTTTCTGCCTAACCTTTCGACCTGCAAGTCACCCCAGAACATGATGGGCGCGGTTATAAAATCGTACTTTGCGAAGCTCAAGGGGCTCGATCCTGAAAAAATTGTCACGGTCTCATGCATGCCCTGCACGTCAAAGAAGACGGAAGCGGCGCGCGAAGAACTCGAGGTTGACGGCATTCGCGACATCGATTACTCGCTCACGACACGTGAACTCGGCCAGATGATAAAGCAGGCAGGTATTGACTTCAACCATCTAGAAGATGCTGAACCGGATCGCATCCTCGGTGATTACACTGGTGCGGCCGTTATCTTCGGTACAACTGGCGGCGTTATGGAAGCAGCGCTTCGCACAGCTGCCGACGTCCTCACTGGCGATGATCTACCCAATTTCGAGTACGAAGCTGTGCGCGGACTCGAAGGCATCAAACAGGCCAGCGTCACCCTGCCCGTCAACGGGGTGCCGACGGAACTCAAAGTGGTCGTCTGTTCGACCGTGAAGAACGCGGGCAAAGTGCTGGATGCGGTGCGCGATGGCAAGCTCGACTGTCACTTCATCGAAGTGATGGCCTGCCCGGGCGGCTGTATCCACGGCGGCGGTCAGTCATACGTGTCAGCAAAAGATCGTATGTCCGTCGATCCGAGAGAGGCGCGCATGGACGCACTCTACAGCGAAGACGAACGGCAAGTGCTGCGCAAATCGCACCAGAACCCCGAGCTGATCGTGCTCAACCGCGATTTTCTCGGGCATCCGAACAGCGATATCGCACACAAATACCTGCACACACATTACCATCCTCGTCCCTTCTACAGTCAGAAGGAACAGATCTAAGAGATCAGATCACCAATGGCAGGTGCCCACGTCCCTTCTACAACCAGAAGGAATAGATTCGAGTTCAGGTCGCCAATGATAGGTGCCTTTGCCCCTTCTACTGCTAGAAAAAATAGATCTGAAAATTAATGAATTGCTCGCAAGCGGCGGCGTTTGGTCATCAACTGAAACGCCGCCGCTTGTGAATATCAAAAACGAAATCATAATTATTCTAAGATTACTTCAATAATTGATTGATAAAGATGTTCTGGATTTGTAATACGAAACAGTCTTTTATCAATCAAAATGTGCTGCGAACTCTGAGTTATGTAAAAATCTGCATCCAGCACCGATAAGCGTAGCAACCCTGTGCGCTCGTTGGGAGGAAACCAGTCAGCAATGATGGTGTGAACGCAATTTGAATATCGTAGACTATTCAAGACAGGCAATAGCTTTTGATATTCAGACGAAGACGGGGCAATTTGAATCATTGCACTCTCCCCGGATGGAATAGCTGCAAAATTGTCAATACTCGCTTCATCACTATCTAACCATATTCTTATGTTTTCATCCTCAGAGAAATCAAAGCACATGGTTCTGGAGAAAACAAATATTGCAACTGCCACAGCAATAATAATACATAATACGAATAATCCGAATACAATTTTCTTTTTTATAACCTTCGCCCCCAGCGCATTTAGAGTAGTCATAATACTTGTGCTACTACCTTAGGAATCAGTCCGGCTTTATATTGAATGGTTATCTTCTTTTTTGTGATGATATAAAAGATAAACCCAGAACGCCGGGATCAAAAGAAGCAACGCCATACCGACAAGGAGCAAGAACAAGTTCGCGTCGTCACGCGCAATAAGCGTAAACACTAACAACAGCAAAACAACGCCGAGTACGATCAAGACGCGCCGTCCTATCCGAGACGCCCAAATCCTGTTAAAGAAACGCAACTCATCCGGCGTAAAATCCGATTTCTTCTGTTTAGCATGCCGTCCCTTCGACGACGCTGCATTTGTTTTTTGCTCTTTTTTACGACGCGCGGACATACAATATATCCTCCTATTCTCGTTCATGATACTATGGATTTTGAAATCGGAAAAGGAAGGATCCTCACGTCATGGACGGCATTACCTGCGGTGCGCTGGCAACGGAACTGAATGCGACACTTGATAATGCGACGGTTGAGCGCATCGTCATGCCGGATCGCAACACCGTCATTTTACAGCTGTATGTGCCGGGTGAGGGCAAGACGAACCTCCATCTTTCAGCCAATCCATCCTATCCGTATTTTCAACTCCATACGACGCTTCCCACTCCGCTTTTAAACCCGCCGCCATCCTTTGCGATGCTTTTGCGAAAACACTTGCGCCGCTCCCGCCTTCATGAAGTGAGTGCACCTCCGGGTGAGCGGATGCTCTCCTTTCGCTTTCATTCATTGAACGAAATGGGTGACTTTTACGACGTCACACTCCACTTTGAGTGCATGCCGCGTACGGCCAATCTCGTACTCGTCAATCATGAAGACGTTATTTTAGATGCTATCCGTCACATCGATCACAGCGTCAATCGCGAAAGGGAGACCCTTCCTGCCCATCCTTACATCCGTCCTCCTTCACAACAGCGCCTCCTTGCTGAGGAACGTCTCCACATGCCGGAAAACACACTGCTGTCCGATCTGAAGCCGGGGCTCTCGGTCTCGCGCGCCGCGATGCAGGCCGTCGCAGGATTTTCTCCTATTCTCGGAACAGAAGCCGCTTTTCGCGCTTTTCTAGATCCCGATCGCCCAATATCTTCCCTTAATGCTCTAGAGAAACTTAATCTGGAAGAATCGATTCGAACATTGTGCCGTCTCGTTATATCCGGAGATGTCACACCGCGCGTCTATCATATGGAGAAAAAATCTCAAGGCGATGATGCGCCCGTGGCCGCACACGTGCTGCCCCTGACACATCTACACCACTACACATCCTATAAGACAATTGCGGAAGCCGTCACGGCATTTAATCGTCGCAAGCTCCGAGACGACTGTTTCAAGCGCAAAAGAACGTCTTTAGCAAGCCGTCTGCGTGATGAAATCCGGCACGCGAGAAAAAAACAGCTACTCCACGAGGAAGACGCCGAAAAAGGAGCAAAAGCCGACGATCAACAACTGATGGGAGAACTGATCCTCGCCAACATCTATCAAATTCCAAAAGGCGTAGACAGCGTCACTCTCGACAATTATCACGAGGATCCGCCGGAGAAGATTGTCGTCAAGCTCAATCCGCAATACACTCCGGCCGACAACGCGCAAGCCTATTTTCACCAAGCGCGACGTGGCCGCCGGAAGAAAGAAGCCGCCGCAAAGCTTCTCAAAGATGATGAGCGCACCTTGAGTTGGCTCACCTCGTTGCAGGACGCGATCTATTGGGCAGAAAATGATGAAGACCTTGAAGCCATCGCCTCCGAATATCGCACAAGAAAAGAGCCTCAAGATCGTCAAGAAAAACCGCGCTCACCTTCTCATTCAAGCGATACGCTACCGGGACAACCGGGCAGACGCTCCAAACGCCGTGAAAAGGCATACGCCAACCGCCGACAAAGCCAAGGGTCAAAGAGTCAAAGGAGTGGTGGCCCTGCACCAATTCCACCGCGCTCATTTACATCATCGGATGGCTTTACGATTTTGGTTGGACGCAACCCTTTGCAAAACGATAGCCTTTTGCGCAAAGCGCGAAAAGACGACGTATGGATGCACATCAAAAACGGCGCCGGTTCACACGTCATCGTATCAAGTGAGGGGCACGCCATCCCAGAAAGAACACTAAACGAAGCAGCCGGCATCGCCGCCTGGTATTCGAGCGCCAACCGTGCCGGCGGCGCTAAAACCGACATCGATGTCTGCCTCGTCCGCGATGTAAAGAAGCCGCCGCGTTCAGCACCGGGATACGTAATCTACAAAAATCAGAAAACGATCCTCATCGAGCCGCTCAACCCCGCCACTCTATCAACCTCGGTACAAACTTGAGGAAGTTAGATAAGTGCAGATTGTGACCACATAACCTTGAAAAAGCGCACTAAAACAGTATTGTAACTTTTGAAAAGTACACTAACGGCAGAGCAGCTTTGAAGAAAATGCATTTTGACGTCATAGCGGCTTTGAAGAAGGTGCATTAAACCGATACGATGACTTTGAAGAAAGTGCAATTCGACGGGATAATGATTTTGAAGAAAGCGCATTTGGTTGATATAATGACCTTGGAGGAAGCGCGCTTAGTTGAGATAATGACTTTGAACGAAGTGTGCTTAGTCGACAGAATAGCATTGAATGCGGCGTGCTTAGTTGACACAGTGACCTTGGAAAAGTGCAGCTAGTTGACACAAAGACTTTGAAGAGATGACGGAAGTGTGAAAATGTATTTTCAAAGAAAGCTCTATTACAAGTTGCTTGAATGGAAAAATGAATATGCAGATTCATATGCCTTGCTGATAGAAGGAGCTCGGCGGGTCGGCAAGTCTACGCTTGTAGAAAAATTTGCCACAAATGAATATAAGGCTTATATACTTATTGATTTTGCCAATGTTGCACCTGATGTCCTTGATTCTTTTGACGATATACATGACTTGGATTTGTTTTATTTAAGGCTGCAGGCGGCTACAGGAAAGACCCTTATAGAAAACGACTCTGTCATTATATTTGATGAGATTCAACTTTTTCCTAAAGCGAGGCAAGCGATAAAGTATCTTGTGCAAGACGGTAGATATCATTTTATTGAAACAGGTTCTTTAATCTCTATTAAGAAAAATGTTCAAAACATTCTAATACCATCAGAAGAAATGAGAATTTCGATGCATCCTATGGACTTCGAGGAGTTTTGTTGGGCTATAGAGAGTAATACCTACAAACTTGCTTTAGAAGTTTATCTCTCAGGCAAGCCATTAGGGCAAAATATAAATCGTAAATGGATGAAAGATTATAGGATATATATGGCTGTTGGAGGAATGCCGCAAGCGGTTAAGGCTTATGTCCAAGGTGAGAATTTTTCGCAGATTGATCATGTTAAGCGGACAATTATAGATTTATATGAAAACGATTTTAAAAAGATCGACAGAAGTGGCAGAATTTCAGCTATATATCGCTCTGTTCCCTCCCAGTTAGCTATAGATACCAGGCGTTTTTATTTAAGCAAAGCAACGGAGAAGAGGAAAACAAACAGAGACGAAGAACTATTATATGAGTTGATAGATTCAAAGACAGTGATCCCTTGCTATAACACAAGAGATCCAGTGGTTAGCCTGTCTCAGACAAAGGATTTAGACACCTACAAGCTCTACCTTGCTGATACCGGTCTCTTTATTAGCCTTATGTTTATTGATAGACCCGGACAGGTTAATTCAATTTATATGAAACTCTTATCTGACAAATTACCAGCTAACTTAGGGCTCGCTGAACAAATCAGCTATTAGTATTTTGTCATGCCATCGCAGTCAATTTATGCCGTCTTTTTGCGAAAAATCGCATGGAAAAAATGAAGATAAAAAGATCTCTCAGGATCTTTTGCAA
>JAAZKK010000126.1 GCA_012799825.1 Clostridiaceae bacterium
CGACGCTCGGGAGGTTCATCCCCTCCTCGCGAATCTTGTACTCGTCCACCTTAGCCACAGGCGTAACGCCGAGACTGAACAGTTCTTCTATCCTTGCGGAGTTTAACGCCAGTATCCGCTCAGGCTTAACCGGTATCTCGACCTCGCGTCCCAAGTCGTCTGTGACAGTTTTCATAGCAACATCCGGCTCAGCTGACGAACTTTCCGGAGGAGATGAACTTTCAGGCGCAGACGAGCTTTCCGAAGGAGTCGAGGGGCTTGTTTGATTGTTCGCACATCCGCTTATGACTCCTAACAACAACAGCGCACTTAGCAAAAGTGCATATATTTTCTTGCGTTTATACATGATTGCTATTCCTTTCCAATATTTTTATATACTCACTCATTTGTTTTTTCGTTTATTTTCTAATTTCAACCCAGCGCCCGCCGCCTTCACTTTCAGTTAGAATCCTGTAGTTGTTCAATCTCGCTTTTTCCACCATGGCCTTGAACTCGGCAGGGTTGGGTCTCGTCTCCATTCGCTCTTTCAACCTCTGTTTAATGCTGCCTTGCAGTCTGGCTCTCATGCTTTCGGGAAGATATCGTCCCAAACCGCCGCCTACGATCGCAACGCCGCCCGGCTTTAAAACGCGTTCGATTTCCTTCAGACCCTTTTGCGGCTGAGACCAAAACCAGATAGATCCTCTGCTCATAATGAAATCGGCGTAATCGTCCTCCAGCGGAAGCTCATGGACGTCGGCCTTTATGTATTCGACATCGTTATCAACGTTCAGCTCTTCAAAGTTCCGCCTCGACGTGTCCAAGGCGTCTTGAGAAAGATCGAGAAAGACGATCTTCATGTGTGTAATTTTTGCCAATTCCATGCCGAGCCATCCCGGTCCCGCACCGATGTCCAGAGCGACACCGTGCATCAAGTTGTAATCATCGACAAATTGTTGAACTAGAAGAGGATACATGGGCTTTAACTGATCATAGTTTTCGCTTGAAATCAGCATGTTAATCGCCTTTCTCGTCATGGCTGACATACTTGTCAAAAGCATCGACAGCTTCAAGATAAAAGTCCCAACCTTTCCATTCTGAAAGTTGCTTCATATCTTGACTCGTTCCGGATAGCGGAACACATTTGTTAACTGCCCAAGTATCCTGCTCCGCCAAATATGTCTGCATTTCTGAACCAGTCAATAGATCTGCAAGAATCGACAAACGATCGTTTACACCCCGCTTCCAGACAATGAGTTGGGGCAGCGGAATATAACCTTCTTTCACCTTATTGATTTTTACGCGGTTTTGTTGCGCGATATTCGCAAACGACAAAAGTGTCATGCCCATGTCGTACTGACCGGAAGCGACAAGTCTGAGCATGTTGGCAGGTGTGCAGTCGTAGACCACTTTTTCTTCGAACTTCGCAAATTGATCTGGATAATTCGCTTTTAAATAGCCGCCAACGGCTCGGCATAATGGCTTATCGCGATCAGGGGAAATGACACTGTACTTATCATTAAATAAATCAGTCCACGACCCGGTCAAGTCTTTCTCTTTCACCTTTTCTGTGTTGTAGATCATGGCCAATGGTGTGACCGAGATCGGATAGAAAATCCCTCGAGAATCGTAGAGTTGACTCATCTCTTCCCTTATCGGGTTTAATTTGGCATATTGACCGGCCAAATCTGAAAATAAACAACTTCGCGCCCCTTCTTTAATTGACGCAAATTCCGTCGCATGCGTGACAATAACATCGGGCATGATGCCTTTTTCAATCGAAGGCGTCAACCATTCCTCAGTACAGTCAGATGAGTATTCCGGATCGTGCGGAGTGAATAGCTGAATGCTGTCCCCGACTTCTTCCTCAAGATCTTTTAGACTTGCCTTTATGTAGTCCAACATGCGGCCACGGACATTGACCGGCGTATGTAGCATAAAACGAATCAAGCAAGCCACCTCCTTTCAATTAGTTCATTAATATTCGTGCTTAAATCTCTGCTGGCACAACGACCTTGTGACAGCATTTTTTAAAATCGCATACGTGTACACACACGTCATAGACATCTTTGACGTACTCCTCCGTAATCACTTGCTCACTTGCGCCCGCACGATAAATGCTTCCTTCATTCAAGAGATAAACCTGATCTGAAACCTTGATGGCGTGGTTGATATCGTGAAAAACGGCGATGATGACCTTATTAAAAGTATCCTTAAAGTCTTTCAAAGTCTTTAGCAACTCGTATTGATACTTCAGATCCATATAAGTGGCCGGTTCATCTAAGAGAATAATCGGTGTATCTTGTGCGAGGACCATGGCGATCCAAGCTCTCTGTCTCTCGCCGCCTGAAAGTCTTTCAACAGGCCGATGGATCATGGTTCCCAGCTGCATGTAATCGATTGACCAGTTGATTTGCTCTACATCTTTATCGCTATTGACCCAACCGGATCTGTGGTAAGGCGCTCTGCCCATAGAGACGAGTTCATGGACATTGATGCCACGCAGTCTTTCTTGGTTCTGAGGAAGATAGGAAATGAGTTTTGCCCTTTCTTTGACTCCGAGTTTCTCGATAGCCTTGCCAAATAAAAAAACGGTGTTGTTCTTCACCGGCAAAAGTCCGTTAAGGCAACGCAATAAAGTTGACTTACCCGACCCGTTCGGTCCGATCAAGGACACAACGCAAGGCTCATCAATTGTAAAGTTGACGTTATTTAGAACTTTGTGTTTTCCGTAAGAAAAATTGAGGTTTCTAACTTTTAGCAACAGTTCTCTCCCGCTCTCTTAGTTAAACATAACTAACCGTAGTTAGCATATACTAACTACATAGGCGGTTTTTGTCAAGGAAAGTCAGATTTGATGCTAACAGGAGTCGAAAGTAGCAGTATAGGTCAAGGCGAAACGACCAAGCAAATAGAGAAAGAATTTTTTGTAAAATATCTTGACATCAATGATGCGAAAAAGCATACCTGAAAAATTTAGATAGAAATGACTTATTGTTTTAAAAATGTGTTGGACGACCATAATGTGGACAATATACTGTTTGATAGCGGAACTGATGGCCATATGGGAATCATTTTTAAACCGTATACTGATGAGAATCAAAAAATATTAGATGATATCCATGAATATTTGGGACAGGGAAATAGAAAAAAGCTCCTCCGCACCCGTTTAGCTGGTACCGACCTAAGCCTGCAACAGCTCATCGGATCACTGTCACTCTGTAGCGTAGGCATCGGCGGCCTTGTAAAACTTGTTTTCCGATATCCCCGTTATTGAGGTTCCGGTCCGGAGAAGACAGTCAATATGTTCCTCAGGCTATGGAGCGCCTCAGGATCTTCGCGCAGACGAGAAGCTATATCATGTAGGCAAACAATGGCTGCTAAACCGTGCACCAATGCCCACATCGCCAGCAGAATATTGTGTTGCGCGACTTGGGGAACACCAAAATGTGACAGGATCGGTTCCGCAGCTTTGCGAAGCTCATCAAAAGCAGGATTTTTCCCGGAATCTTCTTGCCATAACACGGCTTGGACATGCTCTGATTTAGAAAAAAGCAAAGAAAAATGGTGCGGGTTTTCCACAAAATACAGCACATAGCTCATACCCATCTCGATGAGAATGGATTTCTCCTCGCAATATTTCGTGCGTGTTATTTCTAGCTTTTCTACCAGCTTTCGCATCACCTCATCTTGAAGAGCATATATGAACTCATCCTTATTCTTGAAATGGGCATAGGGCGCCGCAACACTCACACCACAGCGCTTGGCCAGTTCCCTCAGGGAAAGTCCATCTTCCCCTTTCTGTCCAAGCGTCTTGAGCCCTTCGTACAACAAGGCTTTTTGAAGATTTCCATGATGATAAGCCTCTTTGTTCTTCATTCTAATCCGTCGTCGCATCTTTATGATTTATGCTTTTTGCAAAATAGTCGCGATCCCCTGCGCCCACTGCGCCGTTATGCTCGTGACAAGCACCATCACTACACCTTCCACTTTCAAACCTTTTAACAATAGCAAAGCCAGTCCGTACAGCGCACCGGAAAGAGGAAAAGTCAACATATAGAAGTAATTGGCTTCTCGTAGAACTGTTTTTTTGATGACACATTTAGTTCCTCTTTAAATCTAATCACTGCTAAGTTATCAGTGATTAGATTATTACTTACTCCGAACAGATTGTCAAGCGCATGAACAAAATTAAAAGACTCCACAGAAGAAAATTCGTTACAGGAGCTGAGGAGCTGTGTTACGCGCCTTCGAATAATCTCGCCAGATCAGTATTATGATGTCGCTGAGAATTAATACCCAAACACTTTCATCGCCTGGTTCATTTTTTCTATGATTGATACGTCAAAGGGGCAGTTATCCTCACACTGGCCACAGGCGATGCATTCTCCGGCGTGGTGATCCAGCAGTCGGTAATGATCCCGTACGGATGCCGGTACGGTTTCCTGTGTGCGCGTCAGGTCATGTAATTTGTTGACCATGGCAATGTTGATACCCACGCTGCAAGGCGCGCAGTGGCCGCAATAGATGCACTTTCCCTTGTAACTATGCGGCACATTAGATAGGAAGGGAACATAATCGCGCTGTTCGTCGCTGATATCAGAATAACGGGCGGCAACCAGCACTTCCTCGACGCTTCGGAACCCACCCACCACGCAAGCAGCCGCCGGTCTCGTCAGAGCATAGTGCAGGCAATGTTCGGGCTGCATAGCAACGCCAAATGGCGACCATTCGGCGTCCAACAAATCACCGCCTCCAAAAGCCTTCATCACCACCATTCCTACTCCCCTAGCCTCACATGTGCGGTAAAGCTCCTCGCGCACGGGATCCCAAGTCAGCGCAGTCTGATAGTTCTCCGGTTTCCAGACCTCTTCAAAATCCTCACGTGGCGGCTGCAAATCGTAGCAGGGGTTAACGCTGAACAGCAGTACGTCAATCAGTCCGGTCTTCACCGCTCGCAGTGCCGTGATCGGATTATGGGAGCTAAGACCTGTATAACGAATTCGACCAAGTTTTTTGAGCTCTAGCACATAGTCGATTAACCAGCCACTGAACACGTTTTCATAGTCCGGATCGTTATCCACATAATGAATCATGCCGACATCCAAATAGTCGGTGCCTAGGCGCGTTAATAAATCCTCAAAAGCTGATTTTACATGTAGCATCTCACGGGAGCGCAGATATTGTCCGTTGTGCCAGCAAGAGCCAATGTGCCCTTGGATATACATATCCTGCCTGTGTCCCTTCAGCGACACTCCCAAGTTGTCTCTGACGTCCGGCTCTGCACAGAAGTTGTCAAGAAAGTTCATGCCGCTGTCAAGTGCCGTCTTCACCAGCGCATCAACAAACTGGGGGGGCGCGCCGATCATCCCTTCACAGCCAAGTGCTACCTCGCTGACCTTCATGTCGGTGTTACCTAATTGCCTGTATTTCATATCGCTCCTCCTAAAGAGAAACCGTTCTGAATTATCTTAACATGAACAGCCGACATGCTGAGTCGGTTGCACCATTTTTCAACCCAATCCGGAACTGTTAGTCGTTGCGACGATACAGCAAAAAAAACGGTTGTCTCAACAGTGTGAGTTTCTTGCTATCGATGCTTAGTGTTGCCCCAACACCTGATTAGCATCTTCGTTTGATATCAGAATTTTCAGAACGAAATGTCATCTCTATCGTTTTATAGAAAATGCATAAGAAGCCGGTTGACTGTTCCGACGGTCACTCGAAGGAACTGAATACTATTCCCTTGAAGACATCCGTAAATTTTGATTATACAAGAGCACAGTCATTGATAAGTATAGGTACAATGTTGACTTAAAAAGCGGCACCCTCTTAGGACTGCCGCTCAAGTCGTTAATTCGATTTAGAAACTAAATATTTCTTCTTTATTCAGTTCTTTTCATACTCACTGACATAACGGTCGTGCTGCGCTAAGACTTCAGGATCCGGTGCAGTCAATTTTGAGACGACGACAATCGCGATCAAAGAGAGCAGGAATGACGGACCGAGTTCATAGATGTTGAATGCGCCCCCAATGGGACGGATCAGGAGCTTCCAGATGAAGACCATTCCGCCGCCGACTAGCATGCCCGCAAGCGCTCCCTGTCGCGTGATTTTGCGCGAGAATACGCTCATCAAAATTAGCGGTCCGAAAGTCGCACCGAATCCCGCCCAAGCGAACGATACGATCTGGAATATGATCGAGTTTTCGTCAAGGGCGATAACCGTAGCGATGACCGTGATCATGAGAAGAACGATACGCGATACCCGCATCACCTGACGATCCGATGCATCTTTACGGAAGACATGCTGATATAGATTTTTGGCGACCGCCGAAGAAGCGATAAGCAAATAACTGTCCGACGAGCTGATCGTCGCTGCCAAAATACCAGCTAGGACGAGACCGGCCAAAAAAGGCGGCAGGAAATATCGGGCGATTAGAATAAAGATGTTCTCAGCTTGAGAGGCAGATAGCAGGTCTGTCGGGAATTCGACACGGCCGGCGATTCCAATAAAAACCGAAGAAGCGAGTGCGATAACACACCAGATTGAGGCAACGCGCCGGCTAAGTTTGATATCGCTCGTGCTCCTAATACCGATGAAGCGCAATAGCACTTGAGGCATACCGAAATATCCAAGTCCCCAAGACAACGTCGAGATGATGGTAAGAAGACTATACTTTCCTGCTTCCCCGAAGACAGGTGCATTATTAACAACCTGTTGCACACCGTTGTCGGTGACGGGGCTCGCGATACCGAAAAATTCGAGGAAACCGGGAATTTCTCTGGCACGATCAATGATCGCTCCGAATCCTCCGCCGTGTGAAACGACAAGAGAGAGCGTTACGACAAGCGATACGATCATCACGATCGCCTGCATAAAATCGGAGACCGACTCGGCAAGGAATCCGCCAAGAAACGTGTAGGAAACGACAAAGACGGCTCCGATTACGACCATCAGTACGTAAGATGTACCAAACAGTGTACTGAACAGTTTGCCGATTGTGACAAAACAACTGGCGGCATAAACGGTAAAGAAGATGAGAATGAAAACAGCCGCAATCGACATCAAAAGCGGTTTCTTCTCTTTGAAACGGTTACTGATATATCCCGGAATCGTAATAGAGTCATCTGCGACGACTGAATAAACGCGCAACCGCTTGGCGACGATAAGCCAGTTCAGATACGTTCCGATCGCAAGCCCGACCGCCGTCCAAAACGCATCGGCTAGTCCGAGCCAGTACGCGGTGCCGGGGAGCCCCATGAGCAGCCAGCCGCTCATGTCGGACGCTTCGGCCGATAGAGCTGAAATCCACGGACCGAGTGTTCTCCCGCCGATAAAGTAATCTTCGCTGCTCTTGTTGGCACGACGGGCATAGTAGACACCGATCCCAACAATGGCCAGCATATAAATAACAAGTGCTGCAAGAGTTCCGCCGTTGCTCTTGCCGGTATCGGCTGCAGCTACAACACCTGCGGATAAAAAGACATCGTATAACATCGTTCACCTCCCCAATAGTAATGGCTCATCATAGTCCGGGAGGATGATATTTATCAATTATGCAAAATCATGAATTTATTTACACAAATGCGTCTTATTGGATGCTTCGTTCACCGATTTGAGTGAAAAGTATAGAGGTAAAGTCCGTTCCCATCTCGTCATATCCATCTGAGATGAAATGAATAGACTACATGCTCCAGGCGACGCCTTCGGCTTGCAACTCTGTCATACGTTTGAAGATGCTGTTTTCATCTTTGCGCAATTTTGAGGGATCACCCTCCTCGACAACCTTCCCGCTGTCCAGCACGACGATCTTGTTAGCCGCTTCAACGGTGCGCATGCGATGCGCGATAACGAGGACGGTTTTCCCTGCAAGCAGGCGTGATAATGCTGTTTGTACCTTTGTCTCGTTTTCTACGTCAAGCGATGCGGTAGCCTCATCGAGTAGCACAATGGGCGCATCCTTTAAGAGGGCGCGCGCAATCGAAATGCGTTGACGTTCACCGCCCGACAATCTGGCGCCGTTCTCCCCGATCAGCGTCTTATAACCATCCAGCATCTTGCTGACAAACTCATCACAGTTCGCGGCCGCTGCTGCGCGAAGAACCTCCTCATCCGTAGCACCATGTTTGCCGAGGCGGATATTTTCCATAACCGTGTCATCAAAAAGCACTACATCTTGGAAGACCATGGAGTAGGCACTTAAGAGCACCTCAGGATCAACGGTTGAAATATCTACGCCGCCCACCTCAATCACACCTTCGTCGATGTCCCAAAGTCTGGCAGCAAGGCGGGCACACGTGCTTTTTCCAGATCCTGACGGTCCGACAAGCGCCGTTACCTCGCCCTCTTTAGCCGTAAAACTCACACCACTGAGGACTTGTTCACTGTCGTAAGCAAAACCCACATCTTTGAATACGATGTCGTGACCCTTCGGTTCGAATACGTCTTCACCTTCCGCCGTCGGCGTATCGTAGATTTCCATAATACGGTTCGCCGAAACCTCGGACATGAATACCTCGGCAATCAGCGCCAGACTTTGGTCAAATGGAGCGTAAACGCGCGAGATGACGAGTAGAAACATAAAGAGCAACATGAAATCGATCCGGCCTGAAAGAACCAGTTCCGCACCCATAAGAATTGTCGTTGCTACACCCAGTCGCATAATAACACTGGCGGCATTCACAAAAAGACCTGCGACGAGTTCTCCCCGACGCAAAGTAGTCTCATGTTTATCAATCTTCACATTAAGATTCTCAAGAAAACGTTCTTCCTGATTGGTCGCGTGTATTTCGCGAATGTTTTCAAGCGTTTCTTGAATTCCGTCGGAGACGGTTACGGCAG
>JAAZKK010000048.1 GCA_012799825.1 Clostridiaceae bacterium
AAAGGATCAAAGTAATCAGGCTCGAATTTCGGGTCAATCTTGTCGCGTGTGGCTTTCTTTACCCAAGTATTCATCTGTTCCGAGGTTACAGTGTCGGTGAAATCAACGGCGAAGGCAGATGCGTAATAATCGTTCGAAAGCTGATCCAGCCACTCTTGACGGAGATCATCCTTATAGTTGTTAGACAGCCAAGCCGAATTTGCGATCTGTTCGATACTGTCTTTATCTTCCTTTGCCATGAGCGAGTAGAGCTTACGAAGCTCTGCGCTTATGTCCTGATCGGATAAACATAAAAGATCGCGCAGACCTTCACGTGTCGTGCCGGCTGATCCAGCTTCAAGCATCGCCAAAGGGTAGTAAAGACTGATCGGAGAATAGAGCGCATTCTTGTCGGCATCGTCCCCGAGCGCAAGGCGAGACGTTTTGTCCGCGAAGCTCCAAAGCGCATCTCGACACGATGCTGAGATATCTTCGTACTTTACGCCGTCCAATTTCGTGCCTGGAGTTGCTAGAAGGATCTTCTTCAACGCGTCGTCTTGGTCGACATCAGGTGTTTCCTTTTTCGTTACATCCGGTTGTTCATTCTTCACGTTAGAAGACTTGCTTTCGGAAGGAGTAGACGGATTTACATCACTTGGTGCACAAGCCGTCACACTAAACAGCATAAGCATGACGAGTGCAAGCGCGAGAAGACGCACTCCCTTTTGATTTACCTTTTGTTTCGCGTCTTTTTCCGACATTGCGGTCGTTTTCATAAAGGATGCCTCCTGTTCTTTGGCTTTAAAAATAATGATTATCTTGTTTGAGATACGTTGATGAATCTCTCTATAATCTAAGACGTAAAATTTTCGAAAACGTAACGCGGAAATTAAAAAATTCTATAAAATTGATCAAACTGACGCAAAATGCGGTCAGAAATCGATAAAAACGGCCGTCCTCACCGCGGCAAGCGGACGCGGATCGAAAGATAGCTTTTGTCTTTTGTGCCGTTCCGTTTTGCCAAGATTTCACAGCGTCCGTGTGTTGTACAACGTCCTGACGCAAACCATGTACGCCTCTGCTTGACGACGCGCCACCCTGATGTCAACGGGCAATGGACAATCTTAAGTTTCTTGTCACAGGCAGGACAGGCGAATGTTGCCTTTTTCAAGATCTCAAGCGGCTCATCTTTTTTTTCGAGTGTCAAGGTTTGCGTGTATTGTCGATTCACCCAAGGATCATAAAGAAAAGGGCGGATTTTTTTCATGTACCTTACGGCGTTCTCTTCGTTGGACGATACTTTGAAGGGAGCCAGCGTCGCTTGAAAAATGCGCGCCGCATAGCGCGCGTCCGAAAACGCTTCATGAAAAGGAAGATCTTTAGGGAGATTTAAGAAGTCCAGCGCAAATTCTACCGACCGCTGATCTTTGGACGGGGTGTCTTCGGCTATAGCGGAAAAGAACTGCTGAAGATCCAAAGCGAGCCAAGATGTCGGTTTTTCGAGCTGAAAATATTCAATGTTCGATTTCAGAACTTCGGGATCGGAATGACCCCAAGAGGCAAGAATAGCCTGATCGCCTACGAAGGAGCGCATATTGCGATACACCTCCGGGAAACGATCGCCCGAACGCAGACTCTCCTCCGTGCGACCTGTGAGCTTTGCAACATGACGGTGCATACGCCGGTAGATCACCGGACGTACATTCGAGTGAAACGTGCCCGTGACGTCCAATTCAGGCGATAGACGAACGGCGCCGATCTCGATGATTTCAAACATCATGTCCTGCGCATGCTTTGGCGCCTTTCTGCCGGGAAGCGCGGAATTCCATTCCAGGTCGATCACTGCAAATGTGGTCTTAGACACTGTCGTCATCCTTATCGTCTAACATAAATGGCAAAAACGATGTTTAGCGGAGACGATGGTGTGATCGGCGTCAAATATCGCTTTCCATAGAAGCGCCTTATGCTCATTCAGTGCGACAATATCCTGAACCGGCATGATCAACCTTTCTTCGGGGAAAACACGTTGCGGACTTTGTCGAAGAAACGTTGTCGTTTCTCGTAATGCTGAGGCGATAAACTTGCCTCAAACTTGCGCAGCATCTCCTTCTGATCATTCGTAAGATTGCGCGGCACTTCGAGAATCACACGAAATGTGTGATCACCTCGGGCGCTGGGATGATCGATATAGGGAATCCCCTTCCCGCGAATCGTATAGAGGTCGCCGGGCTGAGTTCCCTCGCGCAGCGTATAGCGGATGGCGCCGTCGATCGTAGGGACTTCAATCTCCTCTCCGATCGCCGCCTGCGCATAAGTGATGGGCACCTCACAATAAGTGCGTGTACCTTCACGCGAAAAGACGGGATGCGGTCGAATGGAGATCTGAACGTAAAGATCGCCGCTTGATCCGCCATTCTTGCCGGGCTCGCCTTCGTTGCGCAATGTGAGCATCTCATCTTCATCGATACCTGCCGGCACTTTCACGCGAAGCGTTTTGTTTTGCATGACAGTGCCTCTGCCATCACAACGGCGACAAGGAGACTCGATTATTTCTCCTGTACCCTGACAACGCGAACAGGTGCGCGACGTCATCACTTGACCGAAGATCGTCTGTTGTGATGTCTGTTCTTGGCCCGAACCGTGGCAAACTGGACATGTAACCGGCTTAGAGCCGTCGGAAGCGCCGGTGCCGCCGCATTCCGGACAGCGCTCCGCTTTCCTAATGGAAATGTCGCGTTCCACTCCAAAAGCTGCTTCCATAAAATCGAGATTCATACGGTATCGCAAATTCGCTCCGCGGACAGGACCGGTTCTTCTTTGAGCGGCTCCGCGAGAACCGAATCCGCCGAAACCGCCGAATCCACTAAATCCGCCGAAACCGCCGAAAAGCGTGGAGAAAAGGTCATCCAAATTGATGCTGCCCATACCGCCGAAATCGTCCACGTCAACGCCGGCTTGACCGTATCGGTCATACCGCGCACGCTTTTCGGGATCCGCTAGAACATCGTAGGCTTCATTCGCTTCCTTGAATTTAGCCTCCGCATCCTTATCGTCGGGATTGACATCGGGATGGTATTTTTTAGCAAGTTTCCAGAACGCTTTTTTGATCGTGTCTTCGTCCGCTTCGCGCGGAACGCCCAAGACTTCGTAATAATCGCGCTTTGTCGCCACAATTTCCTCCTGGAGGCGTCTTGCACCTCATTTTGGTATTTATATCTTATCACGTCACGAGAGCGGGCACACCTGCGCCCGCTCTCGCGGATGTTCATAATGTGTTCTTCCGATTCTTCACCGGTTTGCTAAGACAGTGCAATCACATAAGCGTCATCGCGATGGTATATGATCGGAAATGCCGCGCGAGCGACTCATTGTAAACGCCTATGGTACTCCCATACAACCTGACCTGGAAAGTACCGCGCGTAGCCGGCTCATTGATGAGCGAACGCGCGATCATCCATGCACTTAATGGTCATCGCCTCCGACATCTTTGAAATCAGCTTCGTAGGTATTAGGACCACTGGACGACGAGCCTTGCGAAGCGCCGCCTTGCGGGCCGTATGACTGATCTTGCGGCGGTTGCTGCTCTGCTTGAGCTTTCTTGTACATGGTCTCAGACGCTTTGTACACGGCTTGGCTGAGTGATGCCATGTCATTTTTCATGGTATCAAGATCGCCTTTTTCATGACTTGAACGAAGTTTCGCAAGTTCATCTTCGACAGCTTTCTTTTCAGCAGGATCGAATTTGTCGCCGGATTCTTTCAGAAGTTTCTCCGTCTCGTAGATGGTCGTCTCGGCGCGGTTCTTTGTATCGACCTCGTCCTTCTTCTTCTTGTCTTCTTCGGCGAACCGCTTCGCGTCTTCTACGGCCTGCTCGATATCGGCATCCGAGAGGTTGCTGCTCGCAGTGATGGTGATGTGCTGCGCTCGGTTCGTGCCCTTGTCAATCGCCGATACGTTGACAATGCCGTTCGCGTCGATGTCAAAGGAGACCTCAATTTGAGGAATGCCGCGCGGTGCCGGAGCGATACCGTCAAGGATAAAGCGGCCGAGAGATTTGTTGCCTGCGGCCATCTCGCGTTCACCTTGTAGAACGTGCACTTCGACCTGTGTCTGGCCGTCCGCCGCAGTCGAGAAAATGCGTTTCTTGCTCGTTGGAATACGCGTGTTGCGGTCAATCATTTTTGTCATGACGCCGCCCAATGTTTCGATACCGAGGGTCAGCGGTGTGACGTCAATTAACACCATGTCGTCGATATCGCCGGCAAGGATACCTGCCTGAATCGCGGCGCCCATCGCTACACACTCATCGGGGTTGATGCCCTTAAACGGCTCTTGGCCGAAGTACTGGCGCACCATCTCTTGGACAGCCGGTATGCGCGTCGATCCGCCAACGAGCAATACTTTGTGAATATCTTCAGGTTTGAGGTTTGCATCTCTCATCGCCGCGTCAAGCGGAATGCGGGTCTTGTCAACCAAATCAGACGTCATGGCCTCAAATTTTGCACGTGTTAACTGGAGATCCAAGTGTTTCGGTCCATGCTGATCAGCCGTGATAAACGGCAGGTTGATATTCGCCGTAAGCACATTGGACAATTCAATTTTCGCTTTTTCTGCCGCTTCACGCAGGCGCTGCATGGCAAGCCTGTCATTGGACAGATCGACACCTTGTTCCTTTTTCATCGTGTCGATCATCCAGTCAACGATTTTATTATCAAAGTCGTCGCCGCCAAGATGTGTGTTGCCGGACGTGGCTTTTACTTCAAAAACGCCGTCACCGATTTCGAGAATGGAAACGTCAAACGTGCCGCCGCCTAAGTCGAACAGAACAATTTTCTGATCAGCTTCTTTATCGAGACCGTACGCCAGCGATGCTGCCGTCGGCTCGTTGATAATGCGGTCAACCGTAAGACCGGCGATCCTGCCCGCGTCCTTCGTCGCTTGGCGCTGTGAGTCCGAGAAGTATGCAGGAACCGTTACGACAGCATGTGTAACCGTTTCGCCCAGATACGCTTCCGCATCTACTTTCAGTTTTTGTAAAATCATCGCGGAAATTTCCGGAGCTGTATACGACTTGTCATCAATCTGCACGCGGTAATCGGTACCCATCTTGCGTTTGACCGACATAATTGTACGTTCCGGATTCTTCTGCGCTTGGTTCTTCGCGATTTGACCGACGAGTCGCTCGCCATCTTTCGTAAACGCCACAACCGACGGAGTTGTGCGGCTGCCTTCGGCGTTTGGAATGATAACCGGTTCGCCGCCTTCCATAACGGCCACTACTGAGTTCGTCGTGCCAAGATCAATTCCTATAATTTTTCCCATGTCTTATCCTCTTTTCTTAAAACCTGTATTTTTTGTGTTACGGGTTTATATATGTTTTATGCGTTTTTGTTCGCTTTCTTCTGTATGATTTTTCCTTTGTTGAAATATTGTTTCACAAAGATTCTTGAGTTTAAGGTTCTTTTCAAGATCGGGTGCTCTTCGATCGAATCGTTGCTGCCTGGCCTTCTTAAAGTATCGCCAAGATAACGACAATGGCTCCTCTTATATTAGTTAGCAACTTTCACCATGCTGTGGCGGATAACGCGAGATCCCTTTACGTAACCTTTGCGGTAGACTTCAACGACGGTATTCTCATCATATGCATCGTCCTCGATGTGCGCTACGACTTGATGTACGCCGGGATCAAACGCGGATCCTTCGCCCGGAATTTCCTCAACACCGAGTTTTTCCAGAGCCTTCGTCCACTGATCCATGATGAGCGTCATACCGTCGGCAAATTCCTTGCCATGTTCTGCATCGTCCCATTTTTCAGCTGCTTTCACCGCAGCGTCCATGCTGTCCACGACAGGCATCAATTCGCGCAATACGTCCATAATTCCGTCATCGTAACTTGATTCCTTCTCTTTTACGGAGCGGCGACGAAAATTATCGAAGTCGGCACAGACTCGAAGATAACGATTGTTTAGAGCGGCCAACTGTTCTTCGTGCGAAATTTCCTCATCCTTTTCCGTGTCGTCCGAGGGATCTACATCTTTCGTATCATCACGATCCTTTTCAACATGTGCCTTGTTGTCAGCACGGTCGTTTACAGCGTTTTTTTCCTTTTGCTGAATCTCTTGTTCAGATGACGCGTCACCTTGGATTCCGTCGTTTGCGTTATCCTTTGAAGGTGTCTTGTTGTTCTGATCTTTCTCTTTTCTGTTTTTCATAAACATCCTTCTAATGTCCCGTTAGGATGTGATCACGTTCGTTCAGCTTTTGAACAAGTTGCCTCGACACATCCAGTGCTTCCTACCGCATTTTATGGGCAAGAACGCTTACCCTTTCTATACTTATGTGTGAGCGCGCCGTCCTTGGACAATGCGCTTTCACTTTAATACGCTGCAGTCTCTAACCAAGCGATTCGAACGACGTCGCATCAAGGTCGTCCTCATCTTCAGGCGGCAAGCCGCAATGACGGTGCGCCTCCGCGGACATAGCCTTATTGACAAAGCTGATCTGAGCGATCATGTCACCGTAATTCATTCTCTTCGGACCGATAATCCCGATCTGACCGGCAATCTCGCCGCCCATGCGATACGTCGTCGTAATGAAAGACGCGTTTTCCATGCCTTCGATGTCAATTTCTTGTCCGATGCGAACCATGTAGGCAGGCTTTCGCACTGAAAGTTCCTTTTCAGCGTCACCATCGTGTTGATCAAGTATGGCAGCACGACGCTTAGCTTCCTCTTCATGCTGCACGTCGCGCATATAGCCGGCAACCATCTGTGTTTGACGGAGCACGCTGTAAAAACGCGACGCGCGCTCAACATCTTGGAATTCCGGATGCTGTAAAAGCCTATGGCGGCCGTCGATGTAAACTTCAATTTTCTCCGTCTGCTTAATGGCGATGTAAGCCTCGTATAGCACTTGGTTGACAAGCGCGTCAGGAAGGCCTGTGCCTTCAGCGGCTGAAGAAATAGTGACCAAGGTGATATCGTCCAATTTTTTGCCTGTAAGACAACGTTCTATAGAATGCGCGATGGCATTGAGTTGCTTTTCATCGAGCATCGCCGGAATCCGAATCAGTCGGTCATGCACTACACCGGCCGACAATACGATCACGACAATGGCGCGACCCGGCTCAATCATCATGATCTTGATTTGCTCGATGCTCGAATCCGAATACTCGGGTGACAGCGCTACCGAGACATAATTCGTCTGATTCGACAGACACTCGACCGTTCGCTCTATCAAATCCTGCGCCTTGTTGACATTCACCGAGAGAAAATCGCGAATCGATTTCTCATCTTCTTTAGAAATCGCCGGCACCGACAAAAGATTATCGACGTATGCCCGGTATCCTTTGTCCGAAGGCATGCGGCCGGCCGATGTATGCGGTTTTTTCAAATAGCCCATCTCCTCAAGTTCGGCCATGACATTTCTTATGGTTGCCGAAGAGAGCCTAAGGTTATGATTCCTAACAAGCGCCTTGGAGGCGACCGGTTCGGCCGTTGCCACATAATCGTCTACAATCGCTTTAAGAATTGTTTTCTTCCGTTCGTCCATGACACTTGCGCCTTTCGTTGTATTAGCACTCTATGTCAAAGAGTGCTAATTTGACTTTATCATCTGGCCGATGACCTGTCAATTGATGCGTTGTGAGGATCGTGACATTATTTCGAACAATTAAGACATAACGTTGATAACAGAAGCTAACCCATTGACAACGACAGATCGAAGCCTTCCCTTCGCCGTCATAAGCATACAAACAGGAATTCCTAAGGCTGGTAAAATAGAAATATACATTGCCAACTCGCGACAAGAGCCTCACTATAGAAAAGCGCGCGCCGCCTCATCTGCGAAATCGAGTCCTCGCGATGTCAGGCGAATACATTCCGAATCGTCATCAATCAGCCCTTTTGCGATGAGCGATTCTATCGTTTGAGAAAAAAGTTTATCGAGTGATATACCGTGACGCTCTCGAAAAACGGCGCGACTTACTCCGCGTAAGAGTCGAAGACCGAGAATCACCGTCTCGACGCGGGCGGCGTCTTCATCGACGATCTCATCGATTGTGGCTCTGCCGAAGGGACCTTCCTCTTTGGAATAAAGATGACGAAGCCATTTGTCGATAGACAAAGGATTGGTGCGCCGGACACCGCCCATGTAGCTTGACGCCGACGGCCCTGCCGCAAAATAAGGGTCTGCTTGCCAGTACACTGTATTGTGTCGTGATTCGGCACCCGGACGTGCAAAATTGCTGATCTCGTAATGCTGAAACCCGGACGATTCAAGTCCGGCGATAAGGCGGTGTGTCATTCTGCGTTCTATTTCATCGCCCGGGAAACGCTCAGGAAATTTTCGATAAAACTCCCCAAAACGCGTGTCCGACACAATGGAGAGCGCATAAATGGAGACATGGTTCAACGGCAGCGCATTCACCATCTCAAGCACCGCGTCGATATCCTTCATCGTTTCATCCGGAAGACCTGTGATAAAGTCACAGGATATCGCGTCAAAACCGGCTTCATGAGCCAATAGCACCGCGTTGACCGTATCGTCCGCAGTGTGTAAGCGGCCAGCAAGGCGAAGCGACGCATCGGAGGCCGATTGTGCGCCTAAGCTGATGCGCGTCACGCCTGCCTCCCGAAGCGCTTTTGCGCAGGGTATCGGGCGAAGCAACGACTCCGGATTGGCTTCGACGGTAATCTCACATTCCGGTGCCAACTGAAAAAGAGATCGGGCTTCTCGAATGATATTCGCAACCATTGAAGGCGATACGACGGTCGGTGTACCGCCTCCAAAATAAAGTGTCTCAAGTGGCGCAATTTCAACGCCATGAACGACCGATTCTTCGGCAATCCTTTGAAGTTCCAACAGCACACCTTCATGCCAATCCGTCACTAAAGCGCGATCCTGCGGCACCACCGAATAAAAATCACAGTACGCGCATCGAGAAAGACAAAACGGCACGTGCACGTATAGTGAACGCACCGTTTTTCTTGAAGCATATGTTCGAATATTATGAGCAGTCATATTTGACTTACACGGAAGAAAGGTAGACAACGACACTTCTCGTGCCAGTTGTCAGCCACTCTTTATCATTAAGACCGTTTACGAGCGCCGGCATCGCCTGTTGACGCATTAGATGCCGTGTCGTCTTTCATTATTTCGTTAAGTGAGACGGCAAGGCCGGCAAGTCCCTGCAATTTTGACGGAATGATGATCTTTGTCGCGCGACCGTCGGCAACCTTGATCATCGCCTCAAGACTTTTCAGAGCGATCAGTCCTTCGTCAGCGCTAACATTCTTGATCATCTGAAGCCCCTGTGCAGTTGCTTCCTGAATCTTCAGAATGGCTTCTGCCTGACCTTCCGATTCGCGAATGGCCTGCTCTTTTTTAGCGTCGGCGCGAAGGATCGCCGCTTCTTTTTCACCTTCAGCTACACGGATCAGCGCTTCCTTCTCACCTTCAGAAATGAGGATTTTCTCACGCTTCTCACGTTCCGCTTTCATTTGGCGCTCCATTGCCGACTGAATTTCGCGCGGAGGAAGAATGTTTTTGAGTTCGACGCGGTTGACCTTAATACCCCACGGATCGGTCGCTTCGTCGAGTTCTTGGCGCATACGCGAGTTGATGACGTCGCGGGACGTCAGCGTTTCGTCGAGCTCTAAATCGCCGATGATATTGCGAAGCGTGGTTGCCGACAAGTTTTCGATACCGAGAATCGGGTCTTCAATACCATAACAATACAGCACCGGATCGACAATCTGGTAGAAAACAACCGTATCAATCTGCATCGTGACGTTATCACGCGTGATAACGGGCTGTGGCGGAAAGTCTGCGACACGCTCTTTTAGCGAGATGCGACGCTCAATTTTATCAATGAACGGGACTTTGACATGAAGACCGGTGTGCCACGTCGTCTTATACGTACCGAGACGTTCGATGACGTAAGCATTCGCCTGCGGCACCACGCGAATATTTCGAATGAGAAGGATCAGCAAAAACAACACGAGAATGGGGATAATAATCCATCCCGGAGACCACGAGATAGTCAGTACAGTAAACGAACTCATAAAATGATGACTCCTTTTCTTCTTACTAGCGCCTTAGCGCTTATCATAGACTCTATTTCTTTAGAACATGTGCCTTCGTTGCTTTACAGCGTTAACGCACCTTGTTACTCACTTTCAAAATCGGTTTTTTCAGAATGCCGCTGACCTGTTAAGCGTCAGATTCCGGCGTTTCGATTGCTTCAGCCTGTTCTGTCGAGTCGTATGGCACGACCACGGCTTTGACGCCGCGTATGTCGATGACCCGCACTAACGTATCTTTTTCGATAAGATTCGGCAAGTCGGTACGTGCACTCCACATTTGCCCTTTTACTTTTATAAGACCTTTGTCCTCGAGCGGTGAAATATCTTCAATCACTTGACCGATCTCTCCAATAATGCGATCAGCATTCGTCGGTATAGTGCGCATTTTTTGGATTTTCGGCCTGATGAACAGCGTAAAGATCAAAAAACCTACGGCTGAACAGAAGACAAACAGGACAAATTGTATCGGAAGCGAAGCTCCCAACAAAGCCGCGATCAGGCTGACAAGTGCCGCAAGTGCGAACCAAATGGAGACTAGATTCAAAGTCGAGACTTCAAGGACGACCATCGCTAAGAGCACAATGCCCCAGAAGACAGGCCACGAAAACCACGTAGCGGTCACAACGATCTTTGCCGATAAACATATATCAAAAAGCACCTTATCTACCTCCATTTTGCCGCTTTCATTTCAAGGCATGAACGCGAAGAAACGAAAGATTCAAATAGTATGTTTGTGCGCTGCTGTTGTATACCCTTAAGATATGAATTCGTAATCTATTGGTCCTTTTCGCGCGACATGGACTAGCACAAATGCCGTGTTGTTAACGCGTTGCGTCAAGCGATCGACCACCTTTTTTTCCGGATTCGTCGCCGAAGGATCGACCGTGCCGTCCGTCCTTGTCTCCCTTGGTGTGTTAATTTGCGGAATCTGCTGATACTCTCTTAGCTTCTCAAGTTCCTCGAATATGCCTTCGAGCGCTTTCGTATTGTCCCAGTTCGTTCCTGATAGTCGACCATCCGTATCCTGAAATGTTTGATTAACGCTCTCAAGCCCGACTTCGTCAAGTGATTCGATGTTGTAGTCGCCGGATTCAATGAATACAACGGGAATACCCGCCTCATCAAAAGGCGTGTGATCTGAACGCTTCGTCGTCCATTCGCGAAATACCGCCGTTTGTCCGTTTTCAAGCTGGACAGGAAACGAGGCCTGATTCGTGTAGACCGCATAACCGTTGCGCGTATAAAGAAGATTCTCAAAGAAAACATCCGTCACTTGGTAGAGTTTGCGGCGTTTTGCGTAATCCTTGAATTCGCCGCCTACGACAGAGTTCTGACCGGCATGCGCGTAGACCTTATCACCGGCATATACTGGACCGATGTTCATCATGCATTCAAGCCGTTGTCGATCGTCTTTTGACATCGTTTTGAGAAAATGAGACGCTCCGGCGTAACGAGCCGTTCCCGCACCAAAAAAGACAAACGTCACGTCGTATCCGGGCGTCATGTCGCGCATGACTCGCGCTGCGGTGAGGACGGAGGCGACACCGCTGGCATTATCGTGAATACCGTCTGCTTTGATCGGAATCGGCTGTCCATCCGCGTCAATTTTATCTTCAATCCAAGGCGTGTCATAGTGCGCTCCAATGATCATGAGGCGGTCACGGATTGTGTTCGGACCTCCATTGCGTTTATCCGCCGTTTTCGAACGTTTGAAGCCAACGCCTTTCAGGTTAACGATGATATTGGATGACGTGCGCTCGACTCCCGCCTCATCCTTGATTGAAAAAAACTGTTGTTCCGGCTCATAACCTTCCGTCTTAAGCTGCTCCATGATCAGCTCAGCGGCTTTTTTTTCTTGACTGGAGAAAGGTACACGTCGCGGGCATTCTGCGGCAAGCTTCCGAGCAAAAGTGGCGCCGCCCTGACCGTAATCGGCAAGCGGTTCAGGATCCTTATCGCGAGAAGCGCAGGCCGGCAAAGACAGCATAAAGAGGATCGCCAAAAGAAACGCCAGCAAGCGCATTCCAAAGCGCCTCGTTCTCTTCTCGCCCGGCGCACGGCGCATATCAATGCTCTCTGTCACCATAAAGATTTGCTCCGCAATGCATTTCGTTCTCATGATACTATACCGATTTTGAAAATGGTATGATTTAACCATGAGCATATTGAACAAAAAAAGCGGAAGAAAGATTGCATTGAAAATTTTTGGGCGAGAAAGCAAAAAACAGCGCGCCGCATGCACCGCGGCTGCACTCGCCCTCGCGCTTGTATTCAGCGTGCTTTTGACCGCATGGCCGGTATCAGCTCTCAATCAGGACGAATCAGAACAAGCGCCGATGAGCGAAGGATTTAAGCCTTCTACGACCATGTCGGCCGTCTTAGTCAAAGAGCGACTGCACGACGTCGAGCTTTTCGACCGACGGAGCGATACGGAGCTCGAAATTCCCGGCATCACACACCTTATGATCCTCTATATCGCCACTCAGCGGCTTCCCGCGGACACGATGATTACCATCAGCAAAGAAATCGCGTTGCAAAGCCGTGAAGAGAAGAATTTCAACAATATCGCATTCCAAGAGGGTGATCGGCTCTCGCTTCGCTTTCTACTCTTTCATATGCTCTTCAACCATTCAGATGCGGCAGCTCTTGCCATCGTCTCCAATATGTCATCGTCGCGTCAGGCCTTTCTTGTCGAGATGCAAGAGACGGCTCAACTTCTAGGCATGAGCGAGACGACGTTCTACGAGATCGAGATGACGGGTAGCGATTCCGACAACGATCCGTTTGATATCGTCGATCCGTCGAACATCCAAAGTGGGGAGAGCAACTCAAAACAAAGCTTGGGCAAAAACTTGCCATCTAAAAAAACTGAAAACGAAGATCAGGCGACATCAGAAGCTCGCGACAAAGATGTGAAAACAGTACTCACCACACTTAAGGACACGGCAAAACTCGCCTTTGCCGTACGCAACCTGCCCCGGGCAGCTTCCATCTTCAAAGAAACGAATCCGCTCATCACCTTCAAAAGCGGCGACCAAGAACATATCGCGTCATTTCGTTCTCCTGAAAGCAGCTTGATCACACTTTCTGACGGCAAGATTGAAGCGGCCGCTTTTCTCCCTTCAGTTTCCGCCTACTCACTGTCGATCAACTACGGCAAAACGGCTGGAGGCATTCCGATTTTAGTGATTGCGGCGAACACCACATCGTCTAAAGAGGATCGCGCCATCTTAAATCTCTATGAAGAAATTGACGATTTTTACACGATGACGACACTTGCGCGCAAAGGCGACCCATACGCGGGCGCGACAGAAAAGGCTGATAATGGCGAATATTTCAATCTCGTTTATCTTGAAAACGCCGCGTATGTGCATCCGAAAAGTGACAACTATCTCGAACCGACACTTGACTACATCGGCAACGCCCCCTTCCCTCTCCCCGTCACACGTGACGAGACGACGGGACAAGTCACGTTTACGATGTTGAACGGTGTGCGCATTCAGGTTCCCGTAGGTCCGGACCGCGACATCCTGCCCAAAGAAAGCACGCTCAACCGATTTATCAGTCAGATTCAACAAAATCCCAATCTCGCTTCGGTCATTTTTGCGACGGGAGTTCTGCTTTCCATCATGCTGGCCATCTACGTTCTACGACAACTTGCCGCCATCTTTCACTGGAGTCGACTCAATCGTCTTGAAAAGATTGCAGAATCAGCTCATGACCTGATCTCCGCGAATAACGAAAATTAAAACGATCTCGTTCTTGTTCTTCAACGGCGCTCTCCGGCGTCGGTTTTACATTTTTATTGAAATAATTTTGAATTCTCTGTGACTCGTCCGTCACAAACAAACGATTTGAGATTATTTTAAATTTCTCATGCCTTGATCGGCGTTAATGGCTAATATTAACACGGCCTTTATCATTCCGTTGAACGACATCGATTGAACGGTATCAGTCGCGTCGCTTGATATACGGCAGTATACGTCGAACGAATAAACGCTCAAAAAGATTGAATACGTAAAAGTAAATAATGATTATGACTTGAAAAAAAAGCACAGCCACGGTTATAACCATAACACTGCGATTGCCGCCCCACAATATTCGTTTGAACAAACGATCTGCTCCGAAAAGAAATATCATGCCGATCAAAATAGCGGTCATCACCGCATGGACAATGACGCGAAGCGATGTCAAAGAAATACGATTCCGCAACCGCAAAATCAGCATCGGCAGCAATCCAACACCCACAAAATAAAGAAGACTTCTCAACGGACCCGGCCAAATCAACGCCAGCACGCCTGTTGACAAATACACCAAAAAACTTCCTCTTTCACCGAGGATGTGAAATGCCGCGACCGTCACCAAAGAAGAGAGAAGATAGGAAAAAAGACGTCCTAATATCGGAATAGCATCGGGCAAAATAAGAAAAAGCCACGCCAAGGCGACAAGGATGCCGCCATATGTTAGCGACAAGGCCGTCGATCGTCGACTTTCATGATCGTTCATATCAAGCGTTAACAGCAAACACACAAATCACCGCCCATGCATTCACAGCATGAGTCGGCGCAACATAGACATGTCATTGTCTGACAACAGTTGTCGTCAGAACGACTTTGATAATAGGGAGATTGATTCTGCCAATACGTATGCGTCTGCTGCGACTGTTCCTGTCTCGTACCCCAAGAGGTGCCCCACGGCTGTCCATGATGTTGCTGATTGCCGCGCGTAATTTCATCATAAGCCGCGTTGATTTCACGCATTTTCTGCTCGGCAAGCTCCTTGGCACGCTCATCCTGAAATTGGTCCGGATGGTATTTTCGAACAAGTTCGCGGTACGCTTTACGCACCTCTTCTTTGGACGCATTTGGCGAAACGCCCAGTACTGTATACGGATTGCGGCTCATCGGTAACCTCCCGCTCAGATTCGCGGCAATTTCTCGCCTGCGAGCACACGTTGCCTCGTTCTCGGAAGACCGTGCACGACAACATTATACACAAGTGCGCCCATTCTGGGATAAGATAGAAGCGCAAAACCTCGATCGACTGTTTCCTCGGCTAGAGAAAGACGAGTCTTCGCCTCGCTTTTCGCCTCCTCTGAAGAAAATCGGAGAAAAGGATTCCAATTTTTCTTCTTTCGATCCTTTTCCAAGTCGTCGATGGCATCGATGAGGTACACCCATTGGCCGAGCGCGCACATCGCCTCCCTGATCATGTAACGATAAAAGGAGGTTTCCTTGCCGTCCTTATCCTCCGGAGAAAAAGGCAGTGCTTCTTCAGCCCCGCCATCTTGTGAATGAGAATCACTATCATAAAACACATCCTCAGGAGAATAAGGCAGCGCTTCCTCCGTTGCGTCATCCGACGAAAAAGATATGCTTTCACCGGAAACAATATCCTGCGAATGAGAAATGCTTTCGAGAAATGCACTATTCGGCACGGCCGAGGGCTTTTCCTCAGAACGTGTTTGATTATTTGGCAGATCCTGTGAAATGAAAAGTCCTTTATCTTGGTTAGAAAGAATTTTACTCTCGTTTTCAGAAGAGAGAGTCCCCCATAGCCTAGCCACCACATCAAAGCCAATCGCCGTCACTTCGGAAATCAGACGGCCGAACACCATCGCGGCTTCAAATGTGGGCTCACCTTTTTCTAATTCCGATAACGCCTCGAGCGATGCACTAATCGAACGCGCCGCCTCCGGTTGAAGGCGTTTTGCTTTTTTTCCCCCGCGAAGAAAAAGAAGCGTTTCTACCGTACCGCGGATTGGCTGATCATCGAGCGCATTGTCGCGCGCCGACGCGTATGCGAGCAGGCAAGATAGATCGGCAACATAATCAAGGACTGCATTGTCAACCATAATGGGCTTTTTCTTGATGGGGTTAAGGATACATCCTTCCTCTCGGATATGCGGATCTTCCGGAGCAAAAGCCATCAACACAATAGCGAGGAACGTCATGTCGAATGTCACCGCTGCACGTGAAATCTGTCCGTATCGACGGCCGAGCGCTTTACAAAGCCCGCAATATACAGACTTGTATAGCGCGAAATCGCGCATCAGCAGGATAGGTTTTTCAGGACGTACGTATCCAAACACGTCGAGAACGCTCCTTCGGCAATATTATTCTTAGAAAGTTTAGCACAGTGTGAAAGACGCTTCCTGTGCTATGATAAACGGAGTTTCAAACACCGGCTTAAACAGCCGTATGACCAAGCGATGACAACCGTTCATGTAATCATCCAATGGCGGTTAAGAAAGGAAGAGAGAACGCTATGGCAGAAGCCATTGTGAGAACACGATTCGCGCCGAGTCCGACCGGCATCATGCATATCGGAAATCTTCGGTCCGCGCTATATGAATACCTGATCGCGCGCGTTGCTGGCGGTCATTTTATTCTCCGCATTGAGGACACCGACCGCGAGCGGCTCGTCGAAGGTGCCGTCGAAGCGATCTATAAGACGCTTCGCACATGCGGAATACATCATGATGAAGGCCCTGATATCGGCGGCCCTTCCGCTCCGTATGTCCAAAGTGAACGACTGCCGATCTACCGCCGATACGCAAATGATCTTGTAAAACAAGGCGATGCATACCCTTGTTTTTGTTCCATTGAGCGACTTGCATCGCTCCACGAGGAGCAATCAGGAGATGACTTCATCGGCTACGACCGCCACTGCCGTGAGATCGACCCCGCTGAAGCGGCGGCAAGAATCGAAAAAGGCGAGCAGTATGTAATCCGCCAGAAGATGCCGCTCTTGGGCGAAACATCCTTTAGCGACGCCGTATACGGCACAATCACCGTCGACAACAAAACACTGGAGGATCAAGTTCTTATTAAATCTGACGGCTACCCGACCTACAATTTCGCTAATGTGGTCGACGATCACCTGATGGGGATCACACACGTCGTGCGCGGATCCGAGTATCTGTCTTCCACCCCTAAGTACAATCTGCTTTATGAGACTTTCGGCTGGGAAATTCCCGTCTATGTGCATCTTCCGCTGATCGTCGGCGAAGACGGAAGAAAACTTTCGAAACGTCACGGCGCCACAAGTTTCGACGAGTTAATCGAGGCAGGCTATCTTCCGGAAGCGATCATCAATATGATTGCCTTCCTCGGATGGTCACCTGGCAACACCACCCGTGAGAACTTCACGTTAGAAGAATTGGAATCGGCGTTTACCATCTCCGGCATCAGCAAAGCGCCTGCCGTCTTTTCGTATAAGAAATTAGACTGGATGAACGAACAGTACATCAAAAATATGCCCGAAGACACATGGATAGCGATGGTAAAGGAAAAAGCCGATACGCTGTTCAAAGATCAACCCTACGACGCCGCGATGTTGGCACGTGTATTAAAAGAGCGCACCACACGCCTTTCGGATATCCCTGACACCATCGCGTTTATGGTCGAGACACCTACGTACGCGCGCGATCTTTTCAAACTGAAGAGAGCGAAACTCAATGCAGAAAAAGCCGCTGACATTCTCGCAGCATTGATTCCCGATATGGAAGCACTCCAATCATGGGATGAAGCTTCCATTCACGATCTGTTAGAGCAGACCATCGCGACGCAGAATCGAAAGAAAGGCGAGATCATGGGAGCCGTGCGTCTGGCACTTTCTGGAAGAACAGTCACACCGGGCGGAGCCATCGAACTTGCAGTCATTCTAGGAAGAGATGTATCGCTCTCCCACATGAAAAATGCCCTCGACTTTCTCAACGAAACTGACGTTACGTCTGAATAAGATTGACGTTTTTGAACGGAACGGTTGTGAGTCGAATTTTCTAAACAATCAAAGAAAGAATCAGCCTGCTTCCATTGCGACAATAGAAGCAGTAAGCATACGCTTTTCTAAATGCGATTAAGAGAGGACCAATATGACATCTACATCTCAAGATAAAAGAGCGAATCTTAACCCTGAAATCACTCCGAAAGAAGAAGTTGAGACCGGTAACGAGATCTCTCACTTTATCCTCGATTTCATCGATGAAGATCTCGCGCCCGGCGGTCGATCTGAAGGTTTAAGAATCCACACGCGCTTCCCTCCTGAACCGAACGGTTACCTCCACATCGGACACGCAAAGGCTATCGTAATCGATTTCGGTACGGCTGAACTTTACGACGGACTGTGCAACCTGCGTATGGACGATACGAATCCTGAGAAAGAGGATGAGTCATACGTCGAAGCCATCAAACAGGATATTCATTGGCTAGGCTACGACTGGGGCGACCGCTTTTATTATGCGTCAGATTATTTCGAGGAAATGTACGGCTACGCGGAAGAACTCATTGAAAAAGGGCTGGCGTTTGTCTGTGAGCAAACACCTGAGGAAATACGCGATACGAGAGGAACACTGACGTCCCCCGGCACGAACAGCCCTTGGCGTGATCGACCGATCGAAGAAAATATGGATCTTTTCCGCCGCATGCGCGCAGGCGAATTTCCTGATGAACAATATACTCTTCGCGCAAAAATAGATATGACCTCAGGCAACATGAACATGCGTGATCCCGTCATCTATCGGATCGCGCATAAAGAGCACCACCGCACCGGCAATACATGGTGTATCTATCCTATGTACGACTTCGCGCATCCGCTCGAGGACGCGATTGAACACATTACACATTCACTGTGTTCGCTTGAATTTGAAGACCATCGACCGCTCTATGACTGGTTCATTGAGCACTGTTCGGTGCCATCGAAACCGCGTCAGATAGAATTCGCGCGACTCAACATCAATTACACCGTAATGAGCAAACGCAAACTGCGCGCACTTGTAGAAGAGGGGCTCGTTGACGGGTGGGATGATCCCCGCCTCCCCACACTGCGCGGTCTACGCCGTCGCGGCTACACACCGCGTGCTATTCGTGACTTTTGTGAGCGAAACGGCGTCTCGAAAGTGCCGAGCGTCGTCGATGTCAAATTCTTGGAATATTGTCTAAGAGAAGATCTTAATAAACGTGCCCCCCGTGCTATGGGTGTCCTTGACCCTGTTCGCCTGACGATCACGAATTATCCTGAAGACAAAAACGAAACTTTTGTCGTGGAGAATCATCCCAACGATCCTGAAGCCGGATCACATGAAATCACGTTTTCGCGTCACCTTCTCATCGAGCGCGAAGATTTCATGGAAGATCCGCCTCCAAAATATCACCGCCTTTATCCCGGAAATCTCGTAAGGCTTCGCGGCGCCTGTGTCATTCGCTGCACCAGTTGCGAAAAAGATGCCAACGGCAATGTGACGGAAGTTTTGGCGGAGTATATCCCCGGAACACGGGGCGGTACCTCTCCTCCGGGCGAAAAAGTGCGCGGCACGATCCACTGGCTGGACGAAGAAACAGCCGTCCCTTGTGAAATCCGCCTCTACGACCATCTATTCGCCGTCGAGGATCCGGATGGGGATCCAAGAGATTACCACGAACTCTTGAATCCGAACTCGTTAACCGTCCTTACCGACGCTTACGTCGAACCATGGCTTGTTACTGAGCATTCCAAGATCGGCTATCAGTTCATGAGGCAAGGATATTTCATTGAAGACAATCGCGATTCAAGCGAAGAGCATCTCGTATTCAACCGCTCCGTCTCGCTACGCGATTCCTACAAACCGGAGATATAAGCTACTATCCAAGTATTCGATCAACCAAGAACAGGAATACACTTATATTGCCATGCTCAACAAACCAGCTAATAGACAGATTTATCCCCTTAGGCATGGGATGAATTTCATGGATTAAGATCACCGCCGGTTTGAGGTTTTCTTTTGGATCGATTTGAGAAGTGGGCGCTTCATTGCCGTGTAGACTTGTATCCTACTCCTCGTTAGCCTCTTTTGTCACAGCAGTCACTACGATTTCAATCAGCGAGTGTTCACGAGCCAGTGATGCCTGCACGGTCACTCGAGCCGGTTCATAACCAGGCTCAATCCAAGATTTCCAAACCTCGTTCATAGGCTGATAGTCGCGGGCAATATCTTTAAGAAAGATTTGTGCTCTAAGGATGTGCCGTTTGTCAGAGTTATGTGCCTCCAACGTATCTTCAATTATTTTCAGAATACCTCTTGTTTGATCCTCAATTTTCTCATAGTCTCCGCAAGTGCGACCTGCAAAATACAAAATACCATTGTGCTCTACAACCCGAGCATAGAGACCATTACACTCATATCGATTAATCATATCCATTTCCTTTCTTAGCCAATTATATAGTCTATGTACCCTCTGATGCCTGCAACTAAACAAAGAGATACTTGGTAAGTTGCTGTATCATAACCCGTCGTAACCAGTAAAGAAGCACTTCCCTAAGATATAAAATGGGTCGCACAGGTAACCATCTGTCTGCTATGGATTTCATTCCATATTCCGTTTATAAAGTACTTCCTTCCTTTAGCTATAGCAAAATCACTCCAAAAAAAATTCATTTTCCATTAGCTCTATAATGCCTCGTGGATCGGCACAAGTATATATTTAAATGTTTATAAAGTCAATAAAAATGAATGATAATTCATAGGATAAACGTGTAGTGATTGTCTAGTAATACTTCGGATGAGGTTCAACACGAGATACACATGAATCTATGGATTCATAGCTGTAAAAATGCCAGAATTTTAAAATGATTTTTTGCGCGCTTTCCGTGCTTCAACGGCCTCGAGAATTACCGCTTTTTCGCTATAAGGAACAGTGACGCCGGAGAAGGTGCGTGTGTTGTCATCGCCCATGCCGGCAAAGAGGATGATATCTCCTTCACGCGCGAGGTCAACCATTTGATGGATGGCGCGATGACGATCGATCTCTTGAAGCAGCTCGCCTTTGAAATCGGTCATGTACAATAAGACTTCATCCATGATGGATTTCGGATCTTCATCGTAGGGACAATCTGTCGTAACCATTGCGACGTCCGCGAATTGTGAAACGGCCTCGGCGAGATCTCGGCGGCGATTTTTTGCGCGACCGCCGACGGCACCAAATAACACCATCAGTCGACCGTTTTCTCTTTTTAAGCCCGTTAGCATCTCCAGAACAGCGCGCATGCCCATCCCGTTGTGCGCGTAATCGATCAACATGATGACACCTTGAAAGGTGTCTAGAAATTCATTTCTGCCCGCGATCTTGTTTGAACGAAGCGCATCACGGTATTGGTTCGGCTGAAATCCCATCTGATGCATCACAGCGATGACCGCTAACGCGTTAGCCACATTGTGATCGCCCGGCGCACTGATCATCACGTCGCTTTCCTCTAATCCGTGCGCAGTAAAACTCGAAGATGCTCCTTTTCCTTCTTCGTATGAATGGTGTAGATCGACCGCCCATATATCGGCACCCGACGACGGCTGCAAACTGTACGAAATTGTTTTTCCTGCTGCATGCGCTTTCATATAAGTGTACGAAGGATCGTCGAAGTTCAGGATTGACGTATTAGCCATAGAGAAGAGTTTTGCTTTGCTTTCGCGGTAATCGTTAAAATCGCTGTGCTCAATGGGGCTGATATGATCATAACCGATGTTGGTACAAACGGCGTATTCAAACAACAGACCATCAACGCGTTGTCCCTTTAACGCTGACGAAGACACTTCCATGGCAACGACGTTCACCCCGCGGCGACGCAACAAATAAAAATAGCGCGTCAGAACGTTCATATCCGGTGTCGTATTGACGAGATCACGATGAAAATCTCGGTGTCGGACGCCGGTGGTACCGATCGTAGCCGCCTCCATGCCACACGCCATGAGTGCATCGTAAAGCATGTGTACAATGGTCGTTTTTCCTTTCGTGCCGGTGATACCGATCAGCAAGAGCTCCCGTTCAGGATAGCCGAAAAAGCGGCGCACGAGCGCGTTTTGAGCAGACGTCGTATTGTGGACGCCCAACACTAGGCAGCCCTCAGGGAGTTCAACGGGACGTTCCGTCACAAAAATGCGACAGCCGCAGTCGTACGCATCGCGGACATACAGATGGCCGTCTGTTTTTATACCTGATATGGCAAGAAAAAGTGTCCCATCCCTCGCCTTGCGCGAATCTGAGATGATATCCGTCACCAAAAAATCACGCCATTTTTCAAAATCGCCTTGAAACACATTGAAGGTAATTGTTTTGAGAAGAGACACAAGAGAAACACGGATCGACAAATCACCAAGATCACAATCTGTGATCTTGGTGTCATCTGTCAAGGGGTGACTAAGCGACGCCTGTTTTTCGGGCGACGCCGGTTCTTTTTGCATTTAGCTCTCCCCCCGCATAATTCTGCTTTAGAAACGTTTAATTTTCCTCGACGTATTCTTCGGGAATTCCGTATCGCGAAGCGCTATAGAATGTACAGCTTTGTAATTGACCAGTTTGCGGTTGACTTCTTTGACCTGCTCTTGAATTTTCGCTAGCACCCGATCATCCGTCAACTCAAGTCCCTTCAATTCAGGGTCTGCATCCACGGCGTCTCTGTTGGGGAAAATCTCCGCGTGAACGACGATATCATTGTTAACCGTCTTGCCTGACACAACGCTTTCTTGAATCAGCGGCTGGAGATTCAACAGGAATTCAATTTCTTCAGGGAAGATGTTTTTCCCGTTTTTCGTCACAATCAAGTTCGCCTTGCGTCCGGTAATGATGACAAAATCGTTCTCATCGAGATAACCGAGGTCACCCGTATGGTAAAAGCCCTCATCGTCGATTACTTCACGTGTTTTTTCTTCATTCCTGTAATAGCCGAGCATAACGTTGTCACCGCGGCCAACGATCTCGCCAATACCGTCTTCATCGGGGTCAACAATCTTCACTTCGACATTCGGCATTGGCAGTCCTGCAGCGCGGTTATTGTAAAAGTGCGTCCGGTTCAGCGCCAAGATCGGAGCACATTCGGTGAGACCGTAACCTTGAACGGTATGAAAACCCATATCCTGCATGTTTTTGATCAGCGACGGCTCGATCGCTGCCCCGCCGGAAATGATAAGGCGCAGATGCCCTCCGAACCCATCGTGAATCTGCTTGAACAATTTTGGACGGATATCGATGCCAATCTTGAGAAGAAAACGCGACAAAGCCAATCCGAACTTAAATTTGCGATGCTGCTTCGGATTGTCCGTGATTTTACGCATGATACCGCGATAAAAAGCCTCTATCATCAAAGGAACGACAAGGATGATCGTCGTCTTAGATTCTTTCATATTCTGAACGATGTACCTAAGGCCGGATGACACAGCCACACAGCTGCCGCGATAAAGTTGGCAAAGGTAGCCGCACGTACACTCGTACGTATGATGCAACGGCAAAACAGAGAGGAATCGGTCATTCTCATCAATGTAAAGTAACGAACACATGCCCATCAGGTTAGTGCAAATGTTGTGGTGGCATAGCATGACGCCTTTCGGCTTCGACACCGTACCCGAGGTAAAAAGGAGAATATGCATCTCATCGGGATCGATCGGCAGCGTATCGTATATTACATCACCTGCTTCTCGCGCTTTTTCTCCTTCTTGGAGGATATCCCAGAAATAAAGATCGGTTTCACCCTCTTTCGGCAGGTCAAAATTGATATATTGTTTCACTGTCGGCATTTGATCACGTATGCCCTCAATAACATCTTTTTTAAGATTGGAGAAAAGAAGGTAATCCGCTTCGGCACTATTCATGAGGTTCACAATCTCATTTGCGGGAAGTTCTTTGTCAAGCGGCACGACAACGGCAAGACCATTGACCACCGCCAAATAGGAAACGTACCACTCATAACGCGTCTCGGCAATAATTGCCACACGGCTTTTCATGTTAATCCCCATGTTTTTCAATGCCGTTCCGTACGCGCGCACATCAGCAAAAAACTGCTTAAAGGTCACACCGACGTACGGACGAGAATGATCGACTTTCAGGTTCTTCGCTTCTTCAGATCGAGGCGCGATCTGTCGAGTCGCGATCGGATCTTTCAGAAGATACGCATTACGGTCGCCATAAAGCTTTTCACTTTGCTGTGCCATATCGCGCAGATCGCGAATCTCACGGACATCATCAAGCGGATAGCGATATTTTCCCAGTTCATTCTCTATTGCAAAATCATGCAATTTAAATTCAGAATTCTGATTTGTCATATTGTCCTACACTCTTTCTTAAAATAAAGCGTTTGTCGCCGGATGATCCGGCAACTCCCGCAACACGGTTTATTGTATTTCCGATTGTACTATCGTATTCGACAAATATTAATTATTTATGACGTGGCGATTATCCTTCACTGTACGCAACACTGGATAATTAAATATAAGCACAAAAAAAGCGTCCCGGCTATCGACAGATCGCACAACAACGACGTTCAGGCCGCGAACGCTTTTTCTATGATCGAAAGATAGCGGTGTATTGTCGCATGATCAAGCATTATGTGAGTGTAACGCCGGCTTGCTTCTAACTTGCTAAGCGCCTTAGCGCGCTCCGGGCACCATGATGGCACTTGAAAGTTTGCTAAGCGGCATCGACTGCAAGTAAATGCGCCCCGGACCGGTAAGCACGGTATTAAACAGTCCTTCTCCGCCCAGCAAAGCGTTTTTGACGCCTCCGGTCGTTTGAATATCAATGCTGCAGGACTCGCTCATCGCGACCAAATAGCCCGTATCGATGATCATGGACTCGCCCGGCCCAAGATCGTAGTATTTGACACTGCCATCGACTTCAAGGAAGGCGAGACCGTATCCTGAAAGATGTTGCATAATAAAACCTTCTCCGCCAAAGAATCCTGCACCGATTTTTTTCTGGAAATGAACCGATAGCTCAACACTCAACTCGGATGCCAAGAAGGCTCTTTTCTGCGCTATGATGCCGTTCCCCGGTTGAATCATGAAATCGAGAATGGCGCCGGGAAAGCTCGACGCTAAAGCGATCATGCCGGGTCCGCCTTGTGCTGTGTAAATGTTTTGGAACATAGACTCGCCTGAAAACGCTCGTCCGACCATTTTTCCAAGACCTCCGTGACCCTTCGTCTGCATTTGCATGTTTGGCGACATCCAAGACATCGCACCTTTTTCTGTCAGGATGCTTTCACCGGCATCAAGGTTACAAACCACGTAGGGAAGTATTCCACCTTCAATTGAGTAGCGCATGATCGATCTCCTTTGCTATCATTTTGCGATCCTCGTTAGCGAATTTGTTGTCTTATTTGCTTGTGCTGTCCAATACGAAACCTCTGCGAACAAAGCCTATAAGCTTCATTCTTTTTTGATTTTATCATAGGCAAACGGCCTTTAGGTATAATGGTAGCGATAGTTCAATAGAAATAAAGGAGACTTATTATGAAAAAACAAGTTATCGTTTTCTTGGCGGAAGGCTTTGAGATCATTGAGGCCATGACGCCGGTCGATTTTTTCCGTCGCGCGGACATGGACGTCGCGACGGTGAGCTGGAACAACAGACACCAGGTAGTTTCGTCCCACGGTATTCCCGTCATCGCCGATAAAATACTTCCGGAGCTTAGTGACGAACAAGTCATCAACACCGACTTAGTTGTTATCCCCGGGGGCTTGCCCGGTGCAACCAACTTGGCTGACACGGATAGGGTCATTGAAGTATTGCAACAAGTCCACGACCAAGGCGGAATGGTTGCCGCTATCTGCGCCGGCCCGTTGGTACTGGAAAAAGCCGGACTGTTAAAAGACAGAAGATACACGTGTTATCCAGGATGTGAAGAAAAAATCAAAGAAGGTCACTACATCAACAGGCTCGTCATCCACAGCGATCAAATCGTCACAGCTAAAGGGCCGGGCGCGTCGATGCATTTCGCGCTCACCTTAATCCAAGCGCTCAACGGCAAAAATGCTGCTAACGACATTTCGAAAGAAACATTCGCTTCTGAAAGCCTGAAATTTGAAAAGAAATGAACATGTCATCGTTGATCAAAAAATTTGCGAACTGGATAAATGCAGCCGAGCACATCGTCTTTTTTGGCGGCGCGGGCGTTTCAACTGAGTCCGGTGTACCTGATTTTCGAAGTCCCAAAGGCATCTATGCACGAGAAGGCGGCGCAGAGCGTTATTTGACCTGTGAATTCATGCAAGAGCAACCTGAGCGCTTTTATGAGTTCTACCGGAAATATTTCATGTTTAGCGATATTGAGCCGAATGCGGCACATTATGGACTCGCAGACATGGAAAAAAGAGGGAATCTCGATGCAGTCGTGACGCAAAATGTGGATGGGCTTCATCAGAAAGCCGGCAGCAAAAAAGTACTGGAACTTCACGGGAACGGTCAGCGTTTTTACTGCGTGGCCTGTAAACAGCCCTATTCTTTTGAGGACGTGAACGCCGTGACAGGCGCATTTTACTGTACGAAAACCGGCTGCAAAGGAATCGTACGCCCTGACATCGTGATGTATGGCGAGTCTCTAGACGATGCCGTCATCACCGCTTCTTTGAGAGCCATCGAGCGTGCTGATCTTTTGATCGTCGGCGGCACCTCGCTGATGGTGTATCCGGCAGCCGGATTAATTCAATATAAGCCCTACGGCTCGAAGCTTGTTCTCATCAACCTTGATGCGACGCCTTACGATAACATCGCCGATCTTGTCATTCACGAACCGATCGGATCCGTTTTCAATCAGCTCCGAGAAGCACAATAAAGTACAAAAGTTGATCGTACAAGATTAAAGAATAAAACTCGCTAGAATGGAAAAACGTAGACCATGATATCCCCGACGTCTGATCAATCAAATCATCGCCATCATTACGTTGTCATCAACACGTCAAATGCACGGCGCAAAATTTTGAGCACGCGTGTAATCTTGGTCGGACTGGCGATCAATATTCTGCTTGCTGTCTTCAAGTTGATCATCGGCAAGATGTCCGGCAGTTTGGCTATTTCCGCGGATGCGTGGAATAATGTCTCGGACGCGGCTAGCTCTCTCGTTGCTTTGATCTCAATCATATTGTCTGCGAAGCCTGCCGATGAAAAACACCCTTTCGGACACGCTCGCTTTGAATACATTGCATCGATGATTATTGCCGTCGCCATGTTAATGGTCGCATTTCAGTTTGGCCGCACGTCGATCGAACGCATCATTACCCCGATCGATCTCACAACCGATACTTGGACTTTTGTCGTTCTCGTCACATCCATTCTGTTAAAAATTATGCAATATTTTATTTACAGAAAATGGGGACAAAAAATCCAATCGCCAATTCTATTGGCTTCGTCGAAAGACAGCATATCCGACGTCTTCATCACGAGCGGTGTTGTCGTATCCGCCATCCTTTATGCTGCTTTCGGGATCAACCTTGACGGTCCCGTCGGCTTGCTTATCAGCATTGCGATCGGATGGTCGGCCATCGAAATCATTCTCAATGCGGCGACACTTCTTATAGGGAGTCGTCCCTCCAAGGAGCTCACATTATTCCTTCAGGAAAGAATACTGAATTCGGATCCGCGCATTCTCAGCATGCATGATCTCATCGTCCACGATTACGGGCCGGGACGCGTCTTTGCCACGGCTCACGTCGAACTCAGCAGTCAAGAGCGTTTTCCGGAAGTACATCTCATCACTGACCGCATTGAACGAAAAATGAAACGTGACTACGGTATCAATCTGCTTCTTCATGCGGAACCGGCCTACCCGCACGACGAAACGTATACGGCGCTTCTTAGTCGACTCGACAACGCGGCCAAAGAAATTGCTCCAAATGCTGTTGTCCACAGTCTTTTCTTGTTCAAATCACAAGACGGAAAACCGATCGCCGCCTTTGATGTCGATATCGACGATAAGGCTGCGATTGATAACGCAGCCTTCTTCTCTCAAATGCAGCAAAAGATGGTGATCTGCGATCCTGAACTCAGCCTCTGGATTACGATCGACCGCGAGTATACAAGTCACCTGACGGAGGACTCGCCGAGCTCATACTTTACGCTGAGCGACGATGTTTGATTGGCGATCATCAAGAAGCGTATCGCGCCAAGGAGAGAGAAATGCCGAGAAAGGCAGCGTCACCAATTCATCGCGCGTAACCCACTGTCCGTCGTGCCATCCATCGTGCGACGAAGATGCGCAATCTTCCTCCTGCACCAAGATGCCGTCGAGCGAGTCATCGCCTATCCATTCGGCATCCCAAAACGTCATATCCCATATTCGATGTGAAAAAACGGCACGTCTTTTGCCGCGCCAAGAAAGATGGAGTTTCGGCTTTCTCTCCTCCTTCATTTTATCTTCTCTTGTATTGGATAAAAACATTTTTTCAAGAGCAAGATGAAGTGCTTGCTTTTCATCTTTATCAAACCGCTCGGGAAGCGCGAGAAATTCATAAAGCCCTTCGAGAAGACCTTCTCCTCGACACCGGACAAACAGTCTGCCGTCACGCCAAAGTGCAACGTAAGAAAATGAAGACACCGGCTTAGCAATTTTCTTATTTCTTATAGGAAAATCATCTACACGCCCCTTTAAACGTGCTTTACAGAACAAAGAGACAGGACAGATCTCACACGACGGATTCTTCGGTGTACAAATCATCGCGCCAAGATCCATCAAGGCCTCGTTAAAATCGCCGGAACGCTCATACGGAAGCAGCGCGAGTACGCGTTCCCGGATCGTCTTTGCTGTGCGGGCATCATTCTTGATATAGGGTTTCGCGTCTATGCGAGCCGAGACGCGGACGACATTGCCATCTACGGCGGCATCGGGCAAATTGTAGGCAAAAGAACGTATCGCGCCTGCCGTGTAGGAACCGACTCCCGGAAGCTTAAGAAGTTCTTCTCGATCACGCGGTAGCACACCATTAAAGCGCGTTGTCACTTCTTTTGCGAGCGCATGTAAATGTCGTGCGCGACGATAGTACCCAAGTCCCTCCCAGAGCTTTAGGACTTCCGTCTCATCAGCATCGGCCAACGCCACAATCGTCGGAAAGCGCATCATAAAACGATTAAAGTAATCGATGACAGTCGTCACCTGCGTTTGCTGGAGCATCAATTCCGAGAGCACCACGACATAAGGATCGCGGCGAAGAGTCAAATCTTCCGGCAGAGCACGCCACGGCAAATCCCTCGCCTCTTGATCAAACCAACGAAGCAACGATTTGACAAAATCACCTTCCTTTTCAGTGATATCGATGAATCGCTCTTTCTCATCGATATTATCAGCATGGCTAAGTAGCTTACTTTCGGACATATCAGTCGCCAAGTTAAGATTTATCTGGTTCGCCTGATCTTCAGGCGACAGCTTACTTTCGGGCATATCAATCGGCCTCTTTTTTCTGTAAAGCGCGAGCTGCCGATGTGCCGGCAAGCATGCCGGAAGAAAATGCCCACATCAAGTTAAAGCCTCCCGTATCGCCATCAATATCAAGTACTTCACCGGCTGCAAAAAGTCGCGGCACCTTGTAAGATTCGAGTGTTCTCGGATCAAAGTCTTGCGTTGTAATGCCTCCTGCCGTCACCTGAGCATAGTCAAAACCGCGCGTTCCCATCACCGGAAGGCGCAACGTCTTGATCATGCGTGCGACGGTATCAGGCGCCAACGGCTCCGGCAAAACGGCAAGCAAAGCATCGGCGATCTTAGCGGGGATCAATCCTGCAAGAACAACGCGCCAACGATCGGCCATAGTTCTTACGGTACAGGACTGCATGTAAAAAAATGAAACGAGTTCCTCTTCTGAAAACTCAGGCAGAAAATCGATGACCAAATCACCGATCCAGCCGTTTGAACACGAACGTTCCTCAGATTGGCGTTCGTTGTGATGGTCGATCGCGCGCTCTTTCAAGGAATAGTATGGCAAAGTGCCGCCAGTCATAGATACGGCATGCCCTGCCATGCCCTCTGTTGAGGAATGATCCAAGTCGGATGTATCGCTCCTAGATGCAGCAAGACCGATCATTCTTTCGGTTGAGGAATGATCCAAGCTGGATGTACCGCTCCTAGATGCAGCAAGACCGAGTGTTCTTTCGGATGATGGATGATCCAACGCTGATGCGACAGCCATGGATACGGCGCGTCCGAGCTCCATCGCCGCGATGCCCGACATACCGTAAGAGGTGATCAAAAACTCTCCGGACACCGTTTCAGAACACACTCCTTCGCGATTTTCAAAATAAGCTTGCCCGCGAAAGCGAACGCCTTCTGCCTTTTGCAAGAGCGGATGTCGGCGGAGTTCGAGGGGTACAAGCGCAGGAAGCGGCGTTTCACAAGTATGACCGAGTGACATCAGAAGCCTCAGGCCACTCGAGTCGCCTCCCAAATTAGGCGCGGCAGGCCCCCCGGAAGTGATCACCAGAGCGCGTGTGTCCCAGCTCGTTCCGTCGGAAAGATCTAACAAAAATCGCGACGCCTCACGCGAAATCCTGACAAGTTGCTTTTCTGTATAAACTTCAATGCTTCGCTCGTCGAGCGCACGCGTTAACGTGAGAACAACGGAATTAGCCTGCATAGAGCGCGGATAGACGCGCCCCTCTTCGTCACTTGTCGTTATCAGTCCGATCGAACGAAAATAACTAAGAAGCATCTCCGGCGTCACACGAGAAAACGCACCGCGCACGAAGTGAGGATGACGACCATGATAACGGCCGGAGATGGAACCCATATTGGCGAGATTGCAGCGCCCATTTCCACTCGCACGCACTTTGCGCAACAAGGTCTCTTCCTTCTCGATAATCGCGATGGACTTACCTGAGAGACCTTCATCGCATGCTACAAGCGCCGCGAGCACTCCGGACGCGCCGCCTCCCGCGATGACGAGATCAAAGGATGCACTCGATTTTGAAGGAGCCGATTCCTTATGAGATGAAGCGTCATTAAAACGATCAGGATTCGTTCTGAATTTCAACTAAAAACCTCTTTCACTTGCTACAGGCTGCAACAATCATCTAAAGCATAGTCTCAAGCTACGTATTGTGATGACAGGCGGTAATAATCATCTATAGCACAGGCTCGTGCATCGTTCCGCGACAACAGGCGGCGGCAATCATCATAATACATCGTTTCGCGACGGCAGGACGCAATCGTAGAATAGGTGCGCTGAATCATTCTACATAGATCATTATTTGACGGTGACAATCGCAGCTTTACGCGATGTTGTAACAAGAAATGATGTTTCACTGAGCGCTACGATCCGCTTTATATCATTGACAGAAGATCGCGCGAGCTCACGACCGTCTTCCATGTCGAGCAATACCAGTGCCCGGTCTGTTCCGATGAGAAGAAAACGTCCGCTTTTTGAAAGCGACATTGTCTGAAAGAGGTCGCTTTCTTTTTCATCAGCATCCGCGTTGCGACGACACCATAAATCAACAGACGATGTCACAAAATGGAATTCATCCTTTTGGGAAGCGGGTCGAAGAAGGACGCGCGCTTTATTTCCCTCTTGCGCCACAATGGAAATAGCGCCTTTTTGATAGTCCATGTGGATCAGTTCTCCCGTTTTTAATGATTCTTCGGGCTCGCCGGTCAATGCATTGACAAGAATGACCGTGTCGGCGCCATACAGCAATCGACCGCGATCCGAGAAAGACATCATCCCCGCAAACAGTGGATGCGCTGTGAAACGATAATCCATCATGCGATTGCCGGCAAGATCGTACTGCTGAAATCTCGTGACAGGACGACCTTCAGCGTCATCTGCAAGCAAAAGCTCAAAACCCCGACTATCTTCCGTCAGTTGAATAAAGATAGGCCACCCTTCTTGCTCAAAGGTTAACGTCAGCGTCTCGGCATGTGTTTGGAGGTCAAAGACCGATACGACGCCCCGGCTTGAGGAATCGTGACCGATGGTCACCAAAACTTGATCGCCGTAATCTGCTTGGTCAATTTGGACTTTCGTGTCGAAAACATAGATCTTCTTGTCGGGCTCCACAAGCATGAACCCGGTGCCCCAATCAGGATGCACCAACAATGCATCACCTGCAAATGTCACCTTGGCGTCGTAATACGGCCAACGAATAAAATCGCGTTCGCGTCCGCGAGCGTCGAGTACCGCCGCTCCTTCCTTTTCAAGACATAGCGGTGTGCGGCCAAGTACCACAAGTTGATCCGGTTGCGCGCCTTGGAGCGAAAAAGGTTCGCTGATCTGCAAATCAAAAACAGACGTGCCTCGCACCTCACTGCTGCGGCCGGCAAAGAACACAAAAGCGACGCCAATAAAAAGCACCGTCCAGCAGAAGACGCCGATGAGAATCCGTTTTTGATGGTCGGATGGCGCGTTGACCGCGACATTGCGTAACTCTTTATCGCCAGAATCGTCATTCATAGGGTAGCAATTTGACTCCAATCGGTTCTTTTATAGCGCTTGTCAGATCTTTCTTAGCTCTATAGTTCTTTTTTAGCATCTATCGGTTCTTTTATAGAAAATACTATAGCACGGATCAGCTATTTCATCCGACCGTTTCACAATCAATACAACTCCAAAGATGTAGGGAATTTTCGAGAAACACCACATTTTATCACGTGAGATCAATACGACTCCAGAGATGCAAGAGACCTTCAGCTTTATATGACCGAATAAACGAGAGACAGAATACGACTCCAGAGATGCAAGAGACTTTCACCTACTATATGAAGCGCCATGACACGTGTTTTTATCCGCAGAAACGCTAGTATCGGTTTTCACCCCCCATGTGAAGTGCCATCCCCTTCACACTTAAAAAAGAGAGCGCCTCACTCAAGACGCTCTCTTTTATACATTCGTTGCCACCTCAATGGTGACACATTTCTAAGGACTATGGATTAATACATCCCGCCGCCTTGCGGTGGCATCGGAGGCTCGGGCTTCGGAATATCTGCCACGGCAGCCTCTGTCGTGAGCAGTACCGATGCGATCGACGCAGCATTTTGCAGAGCCGAGCGCGTAACCTTCGAAGGATCCACAATTCCTGCATCCACCATGTCAACGTATTTCTCTGAGATGACGTCAAACCCAATACCCTTATCGAGCGTCTTCACTCTCTCACAGACAACACTGCCATCAAAGCCGCTGTTGATCGCGATCTGGCGAACAGGCTCTTCTAGCGCGCGGAGAATGATCTTGACACCGGTTTGCTCGTCACCTTCGGTGGTATCGAGTAATTGCGCTACTTCATCGATAATGTCGATGTACGCTGTGCCGCCGCCTGCGATGATGCCTTCTTCAACGGCTGCGCGTGTAGCGGAAAGCGCGTCCTCGATGCGAATCTTGCGCTCTTTCATCTCCGTCTCGGTAGCGGCGCCGACCTTAATGACGGCTACACCGCCTGCGAGTTTCGCCAAGCGCTCCTGCAGTTTCTCACGGTCGAAATCGGACGTCGTCTCTTCAATCTGTGAACGGATCGACGCTACGCGGTCTTTGATCTCCTGCGGATCACCAGCGCCGTCAACGATCACCGTGTTGTCCTTGTCAACCTTAACTTGACGAGCTTTACCGAGATCGTTTAAAGTCGCATCTTTCAGCTCCATGCCGAGTTCGGAGGAGATAACTGTACCGCCGGTAAGAACAGCGATATCCTGAAGCATCGCTTTTCTGCGGTCACCGAAGCCGGGCGCCTTAACCGCGCAACAATAGAAAGTGCCTCTCAGTTTATTGAGAATAATCGTGGAAAGAGCTTCGCCTTCAACATCTTCAGCGATGATGAGCAGGCGCTTGCCGCTTTGGACAATGCTTTCCAGAAGAGGAAGCAGATCCTGAACATTAGAAATTTTTCTGTCTGTAATCAGGATATAGGGATCATCCAGAACAGCTTCCATTTTCGTGGTATCGGTCACCATGTACGCGGAAATATAGCCGCGATCAAACTGCATGCCCTCAACGATCTCGAGTTCTGTGCCCATTGTCTGCGATTCTTCGACTGTAATCACACCATCATGTGAAACGGATTCCATCGCTTTTGCGATTTCGTCACCGATGGCATCGTCATTCGATGACACGGCGGCAACCCGCGCGATGTCCTTCTTGCCTTGCACCTGTTTGCTGGCTTTACCGATCTCGTCAACAGCTTTCACAACGGCTTTGTCAATACCGCGCTTGAGGATAATCGGATTGGCGCCGGCTGCTACGTTGCGAAGACCTTCGCGAATAATAGCCTGTGCGAGCAGTGTTGCCGTCGTCGTGCCGTCACCGGCAACGTCATTTGTCTTGGTCGCAACTTCTTTTACGAGTTGCGCGCCCATATTTTCAAAGCGATCCTCGAGTTCGATGTCACGGGCGATCGTCACGCCGTCATTCGTTACGACCGGAGCGCCATAGGTTTTATCAAGAACCACGTTGCGACCTTTAGGGCCGAGTGTAATGCGGACTGTATCCGCCAATTTGTTGACGCCAATTTCAAGTTTTTTGCGAGCTTCTTCTCTGAAATTAATATCTTTAGCCATGTGTTATTACTCCTTAAAAAGATTTGAGCTTCGTGATTGAGCTTACTCAACGACTGCGAGTATGTCGTTCTGTCTCAGAATGGTGTACTCCACACCGTCCATTTTGACTTCCGTGCCGGCATATTTGCTGATCAGGACGTGGTCACCCACTTCAACTTCCATGATCACGTCTTTGCCGTCCACAACGCCGCCCGGTCCAACGGCAATGACTTCGACAACTTGCGGTTTCTCTTTCGCGGAACCCGGCAGCACAATGCCGCCCTTTGTCGTTTCTTCTGCTTCAAGACGTTTAATCACGACTCGATCACCCAAAGGTCTGATGTTCATTCCTATAATACCTCCAAATATTAATTGATTTACTTGAAATTAGCACTCTAGGCTCGAGAGTGCCAATCAATTACTAATATAAGCAGGATATCCTAGTTTGTCAACTGCTTTGAATCAAAGAATCGTGTCCAAAAGTGAGCGAATTATGTCTTTTTCTGTAAGAAAGGAAATGATTTTTGAATCTTGTGTCCATTCTGCGATGGATGGCAGTGCCCCGGAGAGAGATACGAGCACCATGATCGACAAGGCGATCACAGTGGCACCCCAGAGCATCCCGATGATGCTTCCTCCCAGATGATTAAGCCATCCGACGATGGGCACGCCGTCGATCGCAGGTGTCAGCAATCTTGCCGCAAATCCCAATATGATCCTAACAAATAGATAAATAATTGCCAACGCGAGTGCCGCCGACGCCAGCATCCAGAGAGCGTGAGCTGTATAGTCGACGACATCCACCTTGCTTCCCGTCTGAGTCTGCAGGATTGTGCGCGTCCAAGATTCGGGAATACCGATTTCCTCAAGGACGGGACCGATGGTGACCGCTGACGCCCTGCCTGTTTCATATATCCGATTGGTCACATTCTGCATAGTTGAGCTGAACAAGCCTTGTGATGTCAAAAAAAGTGAAAGAGGACGCACAAAGAGGAACGCGATACCAATTGAAATCAGCGAACTTAGGAAACTGACGGCAGAAAGAAGCAAACCTCGACGGTAGCCGAATATCGTCATCAGAACAATAATCGCAACTATAAATATATCGAGTTTCAAAATGACTCCAACCTTTCAAGCCTTTTCAGCAGACCGTTTGTGTACTCGTCATGTGAGCGGCATCGTCCTACGCGTGTGTGAACGCATTTCAACTGCGACTATTAAAGGCAACACCGAGCGGCATCGTCCTACACGCATGTGAACGCATTTATCGGCAAATGCAAGTCCTTAAAAACACCATCCATTGTTTTATGCGCATGTGAACGCACTTTCATAGTCCAGCTGATAATCGACCAGAGCGACCATCGTTCTACGCGCATGTGAACGCACTCTTCTCGTGCGGTAATCAAGCACGCTGTTTCCAGGGATCAGTTTAAGCGAAGCTGTTCAAGGAATCAAATCAAATCCTATATGCTGTGTTAAAATTTTACATAACCGAAGACTGATCAACGATGGAAGGACATTTTATGCTGCGCCATAATCTTCCCATAAACAAACTTATTTTGCTCTATATCATCGGTGAAGTACCGGGGATCCGACGCGCCCAACTCGGTGACGCGGCGCTTGCGACACTTTCCATGGACTACTTTGAAATGGCGTCAGCGCTGGATGAGCTGATCAAAACGCGCCTTATTCATATAGCCGCGCGTCGCGATGAAAAAACACTGGATGCTCATGAGCGCGAAGTGGAACGCTGCGATCTCACCACAGAAGGCCGCCTGGTACTCGACGTGCTGAACGACCAAATTCCCGCATCGACCCGCCGATTCCTTACGAACTATCTTGAAAAAAATGCGCTGAAAAGACGAACTGAAGATCAAATCACCGCAACGGTCGAAGAAACTGCCGGCGGTATGTATCGGCTTATATGCCGAAACACCTCAAACGGCGATGATACATTTCTTTTGAAGATGACGTTTCCGTCAGAGGAGCTCGCAAAAGAGGCTGCGGCGACTTGGCGACACCGCTACGATGATATATTGACAATGCTTTTAGAAGCATTTTCTGAAGGCCGTAACAAAAAACAGTAGAGGCTTTGCTCACCGATATATTTTTTAAAATTGCGTTTGTTCAGATATAAAGAATAAACGCTTTTTCATTTATGCCTTTCTAACATGTTTTCCAAAAAGCACATGCATCCGAAGGGTGGCATGAATGAAAAAGCGTCCGTGTCTTCTTTCTTAGTCCTCTATAGGTGAAAAATCGTCTTTGCCTACACTGCATACCGGGCAAACCCAGTCATCCGGCAGATCTTCAAAGGCTACACCGGGCTCAATTCCTGCATCAGGATCACCGACTTCGGGATCGTACACATAACCGCAAATGTCACATACGTATTCTTTCATTGCTGTTTCTCTTTCTTTCATCATGCGCATCTTTCATCTATTTTGATGAGGCAATTCATGTTCGTTTTCTATCGCACATTCTGCAAAAGTCAACGAATCCGTTCTTGTTCGGCAAACACCGACGTCGACAAAGAAGGTTTCTAATTGTATTCATCCTGTATCCGACGTCGAACAATGCCGTAGTTTTTCATTTGACATTTTCATGTGACGGAAACGACGGTATTTGTCGCCGCTCTATTACCGGCACCGTGCAATGCCAAGGCTCATCACCAAGACGTTTTCCCAAACAAGGATAACGTCTTAGCTGGCAATCATTATACATGAATCTATACGAAGTCTATTCAGGATGAAAATAGAATATAGATAGAATGTCTGAAAAAAGAAGAGAAACAGAATGTCTAGAAAAAGAACTCAAAGGCTGCGCCGTCTAACAAAATATCGTCGCCTTCTTGAACACCGGCATTGACGAGCGCATCGTGAATGCCGCTTTCATTGATTTTTTTCTGAAAATGGCGGAACGATTCTGTGTCGTTGAAATTGGTCGACATCAAAAGTTCTCGGATATAAGGACCGTCTACAGAGTACAGGTTTTCTTTTTTAGTTACCGTATATTCATATTTTTTCTCAAGACGATACGTTTTGACCATCTCGGTATCGTCCAATTCGGGGAATGGTAATGAGGCCACTTCCTGTCCTAACGCATTTTTGAAATCTAGTACTCCCTCCATCGTCGCCGCGGACAACGCAAAAACGCGAAAACCCATTTGTTCGACCGCCGATTGGACACGTGACACTTCTTCCTTAGGAACAAGATCGATTTTATTCAACACAACCCATTGAGGGCGTTTCTCGAAAAGTTTTTTGTAGCAGGCAAGTTCGTGATTGATCGCATGAAAACGATCGATTGGATCGGTACCGTCGAAGGAGGAGATATCGACAACATGGATCAGCAATCGTGCGCGCTCCACGTGACGCAGGAAATCGTGACCCATGCCAGCGCCGTCAGCCGCGCCTTCAATGAGCCCAGGCACATCAGCGAGCACAAAGCGTGATCCACCAACGTCCACGACCCCTAACATGGGTTGCAACGTCGTAAACGGATACGCCGCAATCTTCGGTTTTGCCGCCGTCAATATGGAAAGAAGCGTGGACTTTCCCGCATTGGGGAAACCGATCAACGCCGCATCGGCAAGAAGTCGCAGTTCGAGATCGAGTTTGACCGTCTCGCCCTCTTTACCCGCTTTGGCAAACCGAGGCGCCTGACGAACGGAGTTGGCAAAACACATGTTGCCTGCTCCGCCATCGCCGCCGCGGGCGACAATCACTTCATCGCCGTCCTCTCTCAAGTCTGCGATCAGCTCTTTAGTTCCTGAATGAAACACGAGAGTGCCCGGCGGCACGGTCAGGATAAGATTGTCACCCGACTTCCCAGCCATTCGCTTCCCCTTGCCTGGTGCGCCGTTTTCTGCAGCAAAATAGTGCTTGAATCTATATTCCTGTAATGTGTTGAGATTCCCGTCGACGCGCAAAATGACGTCTCCTCCGCGCCCGCCGTTGCCGCCGTCGGGTCCGCCATTGGGGATAAATTTTTCACGGCGAAAAGAAACACAACCATTTCCGCCGTCACCTGAACGTACTTCAATGGTTGTGTGATCGAAAAACATAGTCAGTTCTCAAGTCGGTTCTTAAAAAAGAATTTAAGCGTTTCCTGTAACGTTCGTGTTATGCCTCAACGGGATAAACGCTCGCGCACCTCTTCGTCCGGGATACGCGCTCAAAACGAACGGTGCCGTCAACTTTTGCGTACAGCGTGTCATCTTTACCTATGCCGACATTGCGACCCGGATGAATTTTCGTGCCGCGCTGACGGTAAATGATGCTCCCCGCCGTGCAGAATTGGCCATCCGCTAACTTGGCACCAAGGCGCTTCGCGCGTGAATCGCGTCCGTTGCGTGTACTCCCCATGCCCATTTTGTGAGCAAGAAGCTGTAAATTAACTTTAATCATGGTTATCCTCCCCTTTGATAACGCGCCGGTCTGGAACGCGCGCGGTATTACTCATCAATTACGGTCAAATACGTCTTACCGTAGCTGTCCTGAATTTGTATACATCCAATGCGTACCGACTCCATAAGTGAAGAGCCGATGAGTGCGTGTTCGGCGTCTTCCGGATATGTCACGTGACAAGCGATGTGGCCGTCATCCAGACGATAATCGGGATTCATGGCCGCAAGCTCTTGCAAACTTCCGATCGCCGTCTGGGCAATGGCCGATACGCCGGCACAAACAATGTCCTGTCCACTCGTTGCATACCCGGAATGACCGGTCATGGCAAACGATACAATCCGTCCGCAGTCGTCACGCTGAAAAGCCGCGCGGATCATTCGACCTTCAGCCTTCGATCGCCTCAATGCGCACGCGCGTGTACGGCTGTCTGTGCCCCATCTTACGACGATATTGCTTCTTGGGCTTGTACTTGAAGACGACAATCTTCTTGCCGCGCCCATGTTTCACAATTTTGCCCCTCACGACGGCACCTTCAAGGATCGGCGTTCCCGTACGGAGCGATTTGCCGTCCGATACGGCAAGAACATCAGTAAACTCGACATCGCTGTCAGGCTCACCCTCAATCGTCTCGATAAAAATCTCATCTCCTTCAGACACGCGGTACTGTTTCCCTCCGGTCTGAATAATGGCATAGCTAGTCATGCGGTCACTCCTTATTTCTCAGTCTCGCCCAACGAAGGCTGGCGCCTGATTGCGCCATTAACAGGCCCCGCCAGAGCGGTCGCCGGATTATGATACGACAGACCGACGTCAAGTGTCAAATGCTAAATTACCAAGCCGACCACTGAACCACTGACCGACCAATACCAACCAATGCCGACCAAGCAGCCCAAGCCGTCACTGACCACTGAGAGCACTGTGCCGACCACTGACCACCGTTGAGTCGACCACTGACCACTGACAAGCTGAAAACCGACAGACTAACAGTAACCTGAATATTAAAAGATCACTTCCAGCGTTACCCACAATTCCTAGCGGACAATTTTTTGATTTTATTTAAAAAAATAAATTCGCATCCGATAAAAGAAAGTGTTTTTCCTAAACCGTCTAAGAAATTGACTGCGAATTGCGGCAAAAAGAACGATTTTTCTAAATTAACTGAAAAATTGACCTCTGCTACGAAATCGGAAATAACAGTTTTTCTAAACTATCTAAAAAATTGGCCAAAGCTCTAGCCGTGAAGAGCAGCTTTTCTAAAATAACTGAAAATTTGGCCAAAGCTCTAGCCGTGCAGGGCAGTTCTTCTAAAATAACCGAGAAATTGACCAACGCGCCCACTGTGCAAGGCAGCTCTTCTAAAATAACTGAAAAGTTGGCCAATGCTCATGCCGAGTCAGACCGTTTTTCTTTATTAATTGAAAAATTGGCAGCCATTCTCGCCGAGTGAGACAGTTTTTCGAAATTTATTGAAAAACTGGCTATGAGGCTTGCCATAACTAGGCTAATCTGCTGACGGCTCGCCTTCTTCTAATAACGAAAAATACGATTTATAAAGTTGTTCGAGTTCTGAAAGCAAATTGGCGTAGTCTTCGTAGTCTTCCGGCGTATGTGTCGTAAGATCGACATTTTCAAATGCGTCGCGCTCGTTTTCATGCGAGTGAATCGCTTCCTCAAGAGCAGCAACGCGCTGTCGGTATGCTGCGCGCGCTCGTCGCAGTTCTGCAGGATTCATTGAACGCTTATTATCGTCGTTTTGCACATCCCGACGATGTATCGTATTGTCCGAGAAGGACTCTTTTTCCTCCGAAGATGACGATACATCCGTCTGATCGGCACGCAAATCCATGACCGCGTCGCGCCAGTCTTTATACCGATCAAAGGGGAGAATAGATGTCCCGACAAAGCCCAAAACACGCGTCGACGCAGCTTGGATGAAGGCGCGATCGTGACTTACGACAATCACGGCACCCTTGAATGAAGTCAGCGCCTCTTCCAGAAGATGGCGCGATTCAATATCGAGGTGGTTGGTGGGTTCGTCAAGCACCATCAGATCCGGCGCCTGCTCGAGTAGGGAGCACAAGTTGAGGCGATGGCGCTCCCCGCCCGATAGCGACTCAATACGTTTGATCATCGATTCTTCACGAAAACCGTACTGCGCGAGGCGTGAGCGTATCGCCGTTTCTGTTCGGGGAAATGATTTTGCAAGCCACGCGTATACGGTCAACGACTCGTCGTCAAAGGTCACCGTCTGCCCCATAAACGCCATGCTTGGATCGCCGTAAAGTCGAATATGGCCTTCATCCGCTTCACGACTGCCAAGCAAAATATGCAAAAGACTCGTCTTCCCACATCCGTTCGATCCGAGAAGAGCGACTCTATCCTGCGCGCGAATATGAAATGAAACATCGCGGAACAACGTCCGATCATAAACAAGCGACAGATTCTCTACTTCAAGGAGCACGCGGTTCATATCTTTTTTATCCGAAGAAGAAACGATCGAAAAAGACATCCTGCGCTTCGGGTTTTTATGGTCGCGCAACACCTGCATTTCATCTTTCAACTTCCGTACGACTTTTTCCCTTGAATGGTAAGAGTTCATTTTCCGGTGCGACAACATCGTCTGAGTTACAGCCTCTTGCCGCTTGATCTCCGTTTCAAGCCGCTCCAATGTCCGGTAACGATTCTCCTCGATCGCACGTTTCTGCTCGCGCGATGCTGAATAATTGCCCTGATAGACATAGAGCTTGCAGCCTTCAAGTTCGAAAATGCTGGTGCACACATGGTCAAGGAACCAGCGGTCATGCGACACGATCATCATGGTGACGTTTGTGGATACAAGATGTGTTTGAAGCCATTCCAATCCATCCAAATCGAGGTGGTTCGTCGGTTCGTCGAACAACATGAGATCACTTTTTTGAAGAAGAAAGCGCCCAAGCGCGACACGCATTTTCTCCCCGCCGGACAGCGTTTCGTAGGGTTGTTCCATTTGTTCATTAGAAAGACCGAGGCCTGCCAGCGTCCGGGCAAGCCTTGCGCGATAATCATAGACGCCGGATGCTTCGTATGCATTCTGCACACAGCTGTATGCTTTGGCCGCATCTATTAGAGCATCGCCCCCTAGTCGTTCCATATCGCGTTCGAGCGTTTTCATCCGGTGTTCCATCTCTGTAAAGCGCGTATTTTCTAACACATCGGATGTCCCCAAATCAACAGCGAGGGGACGCTGATCGAGATAGGAAACGAGAAGCGATGACGCTCTCGAGATCGTTCCTATGTCCGGCTGAATAATGCCGCGAATGATCCCCATCAACGTTGTCTTTCCTGAACCGTTGATGCCCGTAAGACCGATGCGATCGCCGCGTTCAATCGAAAAAGAGAGATCGTCTAACACGGTACGCCCCTGATACGCTTTTGAAATATGTCGCGCAACGACAAGACTCATAAAAAGCCACCCTCAATAGTAAATCGCAACCGCGTCGTATTATCGCACACTTAAGAAAAGCAAGCTACTCTCAAGACCTTGTTTTATCTACACAGCACCCAATCAATTAATATCAAAACAAAGTGAACATCGTGGATATGGCGGCCGCCCATTTACACTTTTTCTCAGCGTATGATGTTCAATCATCAACATGGGACAACACGACATGATTGGTAAATTAGTCGCGGGAAAGGAATGACGATCAACTAGCAACATGAGCTGATGCCACGTGATAAAATAAGATAAACTAGATTTCTCTAGGAGAAAGTGAGCCACACATCGTGAAACTGTTGCCATCTTTTGAAGATCCAGACGTCATCCGCATTGATCGCTTAACGTCCGAACACGTTGCAGGCGAAAAGCTGCCCGAATACGATGCTATAGCCGCTGCCATCGCACCCGGTAAAACCATCTTTTTCATCGGCATCGCCGGCATCAGTGTGAGCGGACTTGCCGAGTACGCGAGTCGCCAAGGCATCCGATGTGCCGGCTCTGATCCCTCGGAAAACACACGAACGGCTTATCTTCAGAAAAAGGGCATCCTTGTATTTCACAAACACGATGCATCTAATATCGACCAGATTAAGCCGGATCTTGTCGTCTATTCAAACGCTGTCTCAGCGGACAACCCTGAACGGGTTCGCGCCGCAAAACTCGACATCCCGTGCGTAAATCGTTCTGTTTTCCTTGGCACCATCGGCCGCATGTTCCGCCGCGCCATCCACATTACCGGCACAAACGGCAAGACCACCACGACGGCCATGTGCGCATTGATGTTGTTGGAAGCAAAACTCGATCCTATGGTTCATCTCGGTGCTGAGTTCAGAGAATTCCGTTCCACCATTCGCTTTAGCGAATCAGATAATCAAGAACTCTTCCTTTCAGAAGCCTGTGAATATCAGCGCGGTTTTTACCACTATGAAGGCACCGCCATAGCGATCCTTAATATTGTGCACGACCACATTGACAGCTTTCCTACAATCGACGATATGATCGACGCATTCGCGCGTTTCGCCGCCTTACAACCGGAAAACACTTACGTTCTCGTGCCTTCAGACGATCCGCACATCCCTGCCATGATGCGCCGTTTGGAAGAAGTACGACCCGGCCATTCTAAAAAGCTCTACTGGCTTTGGTTTGGACCTGAAGGCGCCAAGAAGCCCTGTGGCGCGCCCGCAGATTTTACTTATCGCATCACCTCTTATGACGATTCAGGTCATCCGTCATTTCAACTTTACAAGAACGGCTCACTTTTCACCTCAGCAAAGCTCTCCGTCATTGGCGAATTCAACGTTAAAAATGCCGTCGCAGCAGCCGCGCTTGCCGACCTTGCGGGTGCGACGCCGGACAACATTCGTATCGCTTGCGAAAAGTTTCAGGGAGCGGAAGGTCGATTCACACATACGGGACGCTTCAACGGTGCCGATATCTACGTTGATTACGCGCATCATCCATCGGCTGTCGAGGTAACCGTCAAAGCCATAAAGAATATGCCGGCAAAACGTTTTTGGATATGCTTTCAGCCCATGACCTACAGTCGCACTCTCGGCTTCTTTGACGCCTTCGTAGAGTCTTTGTACAAGATCCGGCCTGTCTTGATCTCGGAAGTATTCGATAACCGCGAGAAGAACGCCACCGTCAGCTCAAAAGACATGTGCGATCGCATCAACGAACTCGGTGGCGATGCCCGCTATTTCGAAACCAATGAAGCGCTCGAAGCTTACCTTCGCCGCGTTATCGAGCCGGATGATGTTGTCCTCATCATGGGTGGCGGCACGAACATCCTCGAAGTCGGTGATCGCCTGACCGGACGAAGCGATCACATGGCGCCTGTTCTCTAATAATTGAAGGTCGCCCGAAAGCGACCTTCTCGACATTTAGATAGTATTAATAATTTTCTTTGCGGCGTGAATTGCCATCAAAAACCTCATATTCAAGAAGATTTTCGTGCTGTTACCTTCCTTATATCGCATGACTTGTTAATCGAAATGACCCTACTTACATCTACTCGCCCGTACTTGGACTGGGAAGAAACTCTTAAGAATTAGGAAATAGTAAATGGATCAGCATCATGCTCCTTTGCACTGAGAAGTGCTAAAATACGCTACGTTGAATGTACGAGAACACAGTTTACTCACCTACACCGGGAAGCGGCTTCGGATTTGTTGCGTATTGCTGATAAAATTCCTCAAAATCGTCGCCTTCGATTTTTTCTTTCTCGAGTAATACATTCGCCAATTGATCCAATAATGTGCGATTGTCCTTCAACACGTCGAGCGTGTCTTTATAGGCTTTTTCGAGAATCAGGGATACTTCTTCATCGATGGCCGACTGCATTGCGTCACTGTGATTCTGAACGTGACCGTAGTCGCGACCGACAAAGATTTCTTTGTCATCCGTGCTCACGAAATTGCCGAGCCGTTCGCTCATACCGTATTTGGTCACCATATCGCGCGCGACTTGGTTGCACTCTTTGAGATCAGCGCTCGCACCTGTACTGATTTCGTTGAAAATCACTTGCTCTGCAGCGCGCCCGCCCAACGCCACCATGATCTCCGTCTCAAGCTGAGATTTGGTCTTGAAGTACATATCCTCATTCGGTTTAAACGCCGTGTAGCCGCCGGCGCCGCCCGCAGGAATGATCGAGACGCGCTCTACACGGTCAGTGTCTGATTTTTCTCTCAAGACAATCGCATGACCAGACTCATGATATGCCGTAAGTTCGCGCTCTTTCTTGTTGATGACGCGGCTCTTTTTCTCTGGACCGATCGTCACCTTAAACACCGCCTCCGAAATATCGGAATAATGTATTTTATTATCGTTTCTTCGGGCGGCAAGCAACGCCGCTTCGTTGAGAAGGTTTTCAAGATCAGCACCGGTAAAACCGGGCGTAATTTTTGCGATCTCGCCGAGATCGACGTCGTCGGCAAATGGCTTATTGCGTGCATGAACTTCGAGGATTTCTTTTCTGCCTTTTATATCAGGCCGCATCACAAAAACGCGACGGTCAAAGCGTCCCGGGCGCAACAGCGCACCATCGAGGATGTCAGGGCGGTTAGTCGCCGCCAAAACGATCACACCTTCATTAGGTCCAAAGCCGTCCATCTCAACCAGCAATTGGTTCAGCGTCTGTTCACGTTCATCGTGTCCACCGCCGAGACCTGCGCCGCGATGGCGACCGACCGCGTCGATTTCATCGATAAAGACAATGCACGGCGCTTTTTTCTTCGCGTTTTGAAAAAGGTTGCGCACGCGCGACGCGCCGACGCCGACAAACATCTCTACAAAATCTGATCCGCTGATGGAAAAGAACGGCACTTTCGCTTCTCCGGCAACGGCTCTGGCAAGGAGCGTCTTACCTGTCCCCGGCGGGCCGACAAGTAGAATGCCCGTCGGAATCTTCGCGCCAAGATCCTGATATTTTTTCGGATTTTTCAAGAAATCGACAACTTCCTGCAGTTCCTCTTTTTCCTCTTCGGCACCGGCAACGTCGTCAAATGTGACCTTATTTTTCTCAGGATCGGCCAGCTGCGCACGACTCTTGCCAAACGACATAGCTGTACGTCCGTCACTGTCTCGCCTTGAGTAAGAGATGAAAACGAAAACGCCTAGAGAAACCATCATCAAAAGGAGGATGATCCCGTTCAGGATACTGCCTATGTCGGTCGGCCTGTGGTAATCAAAAGACTTGATTTCGCCTTTGCTCTGTGCCGTCCGAAGCATCTTCAGATAATCGGGTATGGCATCGGCAGGAATCTCTTTTTTAATCTGATATGCGCTTCCGGCTTTGACGGCTCGGTCAGTCATTTCCAGCACCAAACTGGAACCGTCCATCGTGACCGAGTGGACATCTCCGCTTTGGATTAACTGTTCAACTTCGTAAAGAGTCGTTTGTTTCTGGCGGTCACCGCGCGACATAAAAAAGGTAACGGCCAGAATGATGATCATCATGACGATGTAGAACGAAAATCCACTGTATCGACGTGGTTTTTGGGTATTCATTCGACGTTTTCTATTCCTTGTTGTTTATATTATGTATTTTCTATAATCGATCATATATCGATCATACGTCTTCATCGCTAAGTACGACAACCTCAGGATAGTTCCGATAATATCCATCAAGATCCAGGCCGTAACCGACAATAAATTCATCTGGAATGGTCATACCGATGTAGTCAATGTCGACATCGACCTTACGGCGAGAGGGCTTGTCAAATGCGGTAGCAAATCGGATGCTTTTCGGACCGCGCGTTGACAGCAATGCCTTAAGATGACGCAACGTTAATCCGGAATCGACAATATCTTCGACGATCAGCACGTGTTCACCCGCAATGCTGTAGTCAAGGTCTTTATTGATCCTAACGACACCCGTGCTTTTTTCGCCTACATAGCTTGACACCGACATGAAATCGATCCGACACGGGACGCGAATATGGCGCACAAGATCCGCAAGAAATACGAAGGATCCCTTAAGTACACCAATGAGAAATAGATCTTTCCCCTGATAATCGCGCGTGATCTCAGCACCCAGCCGCTCTACCATCTGGCGAATCTTATCTTCGGAGACAAGAATATGGTCAATTTTTTTCTCTACCATGAAAAATATTAAGTAAAGCCTTAATGCTTTACTCTCCCTCCTTCCGGCGCTGCCTTATCTGCAACACAATCGTATTCTACCATAGCCGTTTTACATCTTAAAATGAATATATATTCCTCTTAGTTACTTAGGTGACGTTTAGGTGACGTTTTCTTTCTTGTGAAGAAGAAAAAGGCGTCCATTCTTTGCATGAACCGTCCATCCACCTGGAAGATCAAGCGCACCTTCTGTTGTCTCTCCCGCATCCACGCGACAAATCAAATCAAGAATAGATACGGCATGGTAAGCGCTGAACGTCACACGGTCTGTCATAAGAATGTCTGTCATGAGGAGCTCATGGCGATCTTTTTCGCATGTTATATCCTGACTCTCACCGCTTTCTGCCTTTTCTTCGAAAAAGAGCCTGAGCACACGGAGAGCAAGACCCCTTGGCAGCGCACATATCGCTGCGATCGAAAGGCTCTGATCCGGAAGTCGTGCTTCGACAAGCGCTCTTTTAGCAAATATCGAAAGTGTCTCCTCATCTCCAGCCGCAAGATCACCTAGCGAGGCAAGTCGCGGAACGGGATCGTAGCCGAGCACATCTCGCCATGCAGGCACTAAAATCTGACGAATGCGGTTTCGAAGATAATCTGAAGACACGTTCGTCGCGTCTTCTCGCCAAACAACACCTAGTTCCTTCGCCGACGCGATCAGTTCTTCGAGGCGCACATCGAGAAACGGGCGCACAAAACATCCATCACGCGGTCGAATGCCGACAAGACCGGCGATGCCCGAACCGCGCCCGATATGCATCAGGATGCTCTCCGCGCGATCGTCCATATGGTGACCAAGCGCAACATCAAATGTCGTTATCTCGTCCGTCAGCGCGCCAACTCTATTCGAGTCCTTCAGATCGTCGTTAGATGTCTTAGCGAACGAACACGCATCGTTATCCTTGTCATGCACATCCTCGCCCGATATCTTGCCGACTTGATACACATCGTTAGGTATGCCATTGAAGAGCGAAAGTGGATCACCTTCGTAATAACGGCGTCCGATCTCTATGAGAGCGGCACGGCGCACAGCGCGTCCCGTTTCTTCAACACCTCTATTTGTTTCACGTGCTATATCCTCTATCGGTGCCGTCACTGACTCAAACGGGATCAACCGTTCTTGACAGCATGCCTGAACAAATGATTCATCCAGATCCGCCTCTTCTCCACGGATCATATGGTTGATATGGCAGATAACGAGGGGAAAATCAATTTGCTCGGAATACCAATGAAGAAATTCAAGGAGCATCATCGAGTCGACGCCGCCCGAAACGCCGGCAACAACCGGACGCCCCGGTTCAATTAACTGATGTGCAACACAAAATCGAGCGACTTTCGAGAAAAGGCGGTATGTTCCACGCGGGAGATGCATCACAAAGAGGGGGGCGGATCAGGCATGCCTCGATAGCCCGGCTCGGTAAACGTCATCGAAGACGGATTCCATTCCAACTCGACCGTCGTCTTTTCACCTTGCCGGTTTTTCTCCACGATTAATTCAATGATACCGGCATTGCCCGTTCCTGAGTCGTCAGAATCTTTTGATTTCGGATCATGCAAGAACATAACGACATCCGCATCCTGCTCGATCGCGCCGGATTCGCGAAGATCCGCCAAACGCGGACGACGGAAACCTTTTTCGACATCACGGCTTAGCTGGGAAAGCGCCAGCACAGGCACATCAAGATCGCGCGCCATCACTTTGAGCAGACGTGAAATCTCCGCAATCTGTTGCTGACGGTTCTCAGCGCGGGAATGGCGGCTTGCGCTGCCCATGAGCTGCAAGTAATCGACAATCACAAAATCAAGCTGCTGCTTCTGCAGTTGGAGCTGACGACAACGCGCGTGAATTTCGACGACATTGATCGCCGAATGGTCATCGATGTAAATCGGCATGTCGTAAAAAGCGCCAATACCCTCGCTGATGAGATCCCACTTCGGATCAGCAGGTCCTAACAGTTCGAGATCTTGAAAGGTAAGTGATGTCCGCGCCGAGAGAAAACGCTTCGCCACTTCTTCTTTGCCCATTTCGAGAGAAAATACGGCAACAACCGCTCGGTAGTATTGAGCGATGTTATATGCAATGTTAAGTGAAAATGCAGATTTTCCGACACCTGGACGCGAAGCCAGAACGTAGAGCGAACCTTTTCGAAGTCCTGTGAGTACGCGATCTAAACCGGGGTAGCCCGTGCGAAGAAGGGACGGGCGTTCGCCGCTTGCGATGTGGTAAAGCTTATTGACGTATTCACTTAATACTTCACCGACCGGTGTCAGCGCCGTGCGTTCATCCGAGCCGCGGATATCCATCACACGCCGGGCAGCAAGCTCAATCAGCTTCTCCGACTCAAGATCAGACGAGAAACACTGCCCAATGACTTCGTCAAGCGCCAAGATGAGACGCCGCTTGACGGCATAGTCACGGACCAGATCAATGTAATGCTGGTAATTGCTCGCAAAGGGCAACATCCCCGGAAGCGAGGATACGTACTCACGCCCGCCAGCTCGGCCGATGTTGCCATTGAGCACCAATTGGTTTGTGACTGTGAGAATATCACACGGTTTTTGTTCAATATTAAGTGTCGATACCGCATCAAAAATGAGCTGATGTTTCGGATCGTAAAAATCGTCACTATGCAGCGACGCGAGCATCATGGCGCGCGACTCAATCCTGAGCATGGCGCCGCCCAGCACCGATTGCTCTGCAAGGTAATTATGGGGAAAAGCTTTCCCCCTCAAGCGATCAGAAAGCACTGCGGACGAATATCCGCTTCCCACATCATAATCCGCATCCGCCATCAGACGTCTGCTTTCACATCAAGCACAAAACGGCAAGACACCTCCGGGTGCAATTTCAGCATCACCTGATGCGTGCCAACCGTCTTAATGGCTTCATCAACTTGGATGTTGCGCTTATCGACTTCAAAACCTTTTTCTTTCAGAAGATCGGCGATGTTTTGTGTCGTCACCGTGCCGTAAAGACGCCCCGCAGTCCCCGCATTGGCTGCATAAACGAGCTGTTGCCCTTCCAGCGCTTCGGCCGTCTCGCGCGCTCTTTTGAGCTGGCGTTCGGCTTCTTCCTGCTTTTGCTTGCGGCGCATAGCGATCTCGTTCATATTGGCTTTGGTAACTTCACAGGCCAGACCGCGACGAAAGAGATAGTTGCGGGCATATCCCGGTTTAACATCGACGACGTCACCTGCTTGACCCAGTCCCTTGACACCTTCCGTAAGCAATACTTTCATCGTGTATCTCCCGTCCTCATCTTATTTTCATTTCTTTTGCGTTTTTAAGTGACCATCATTTTACCATAGATAAATCAGGCCGCTTCACGGAACGAGTTGTCTTTTACTCTGAGGTATAGGGCATCAAAGCGACGTGACGAGCGCGGCGAATCGCGCGCGTCAGAGCGCGCTGATGTTTCGCGCAGGTCCCGGTCATACGTCGAGGCAAAATTTTGTAATTCTCGGCGACGTACCGCTGAAGGACGTTGACATCCTTGTAATCAATGTGGTCTGTATGATCCGCGCAAAAGACACAATACTTTTTGCGGCTGAAGCGTTGTTTTTGAAATCCGCCTCGTCTTTTTCCATTAGACATAACATTAAACTCCTTAACTTAGTAGGAAAAAATTAGAAATCAAAGGGCAGTGACGTATCGTCGAGGTCTACCTCCGGCAGAAAATCGTTGCTGACGCTGTCAATCGTTCTGGCGCCCTGCTGTGAAGATGACGCGTAATCATCTCGATTGTCACTCTGTCTTGACGACCGTTTCGATTCACAGAACTCCACTTCGTTGACGATGACCTCGGTTGTATAACGACGCTGTCCGTTCTGATCCTCCCAGCTTCTGGGACGAATCGCACCTGACACCAGAATGCGATCACCTTTCTCGAAATAACGGTTTACAAATTCCGCCTGCTGACGCCATGCCACGCAGGGGATAAAATCGGCTTCGTTTTTCCAGTTTCCGCCTTCATCTCTGCTCCGTCGGTCACAAGCGACGGTAAAATTGCAAACAGAAATACCGCCTTGCGTCGTTCGAATCTCCGGATCGCGGGCAAGTCTTCCCATCAAAATAGCTTTATTCATGCTGTAGTCCTTTCTCCATGCGCTTTGCCGAAATCCCAATGTCCGGCGCGCTACGATGATTCAGTTTTCAGGGTTGCTCTTTACCGCTTCCTCTTCGGCTTAAGAAGACACGTTATCGTTGACGGCTTCTTTAACCGGCTCCTCATCATCAGAGGAAACCTCATCGCGGTCTTCGACTTCTTCTGCTTTTTTTGCTGCTTCGTTAGCCATGTCTTCTCTGTTAACGGACGCATCGGCAGGTACCGCTGCTTCGGCAGGCACGTCTTCCGTGTTAGCAGGCGCATCGGCAGGTACTGCTGCTTCGGCAGGCATGTCTTCTCTGTTAACGGACGCATCGGCAGGTACCACTGCTTCGGCAGGCACGTCTTCCGCGTTAGCGGGCGCATCGGCAGGTACCGCTGCTTCGGGTGATTCCGACGCATCGTCGGCTCCAGATTCTTCTGACACCGGAGCGTCCCCTTCGGCCGCTTCCTCGGATGCCGCGGCTTCGGCCTCAGCTACGGCTTCCTGCGCCTTGGCTTTTTCCCGCTCTCGTTCCGCTTCTTCGTCTGCGATCGTACGGCGACCGGACGGCATGAACGATCCTTCCGCAAGCACGATAAGATAGCGCATCACCGCATCATTGATGCGGAGCAAACGCTCCAACTCGCTGGCGTGTTCCGGATTCATGTCGAAGTGGACGATGACATAGTAGCCCTCGCGTACATCTTGGATTTCATACGCCAGTCTGCGACGCCCCCACTCAACTATTTCCGTAATCTCATCCGCAACAGATTCAACGAGCTCACGAACACGCTGCATCTGCGCTTTCAACTGATCCGTCCTGAGTGTTCCATTCAGGACATAAAGCAATTCATATTTTCTGGCCATGGGTAATTTGTACCTCCTCCCGGACTCAATGGCTCTGCCTTCAGCTGTTTTCATGCAGAGCGAGGAATTGCTGCTTTTTAACAGGCACACGTCAATTTACACGAGATTACAAGGTCCGTCAAGTTCTTACCTTTGTATTCACATTATAAAGGAAAACGAACACCGGTTATTTTGGCAAAATCAAAAATTGTACCGTCTTTTGAGTTACAAGCGTGTGCAGGAACATCGCGTAACGGTATCGTCTTTCAAATTGCAAACGTGCGCAGGAACATCGCATACCAGCACCACCTTTCGAATTACAAACGAACACCGAAACATCACGCATCAAGACCGTCTTTCGAGTTCCGCCAAAAGGCGTTCGAGCCCCTTTTGAATGCGATCACGCGTCGCGCGATAGGAGTCAATGGAGAAACCATAGGGATCATCGACGTCCCGCTGATCTTCTGTAAACGCGGAATAGGAAAAGATGTCGTCTTTTCTTTCCGGATAAAGGCGCACTAAGATATCGCGATGTGCATCAGTCATCGTGACAATAAGATCGGTAGCCTCCATCAAATCATCGTCAACTGACTGTGAGCGGTGCGCGTCTACGTCGATGCCCCACTCGCGCAGAGCTTCAGCAGATCGAGGCGATATCGACATCCCGGGATAAGCGGCAAGTCCGGCGGAAACAGCCTTCCAGCCCTTGACATTACGATGATTGAACAGCACTTCCGCCATTGGACTGCGACACGTATTGCCGGTACATATAAAGAGAATTTGGCGAGGGGGATCAACTGGCTCTTCGTTATTTGAGCCTGAAGCAGCTCGCCTCAGACGATCCATATAGCCTGCCGCAGCCGGTTCCGCAAACCCTTCCGCGTAGATTGTGTCCACATTTTGGTCGTCAAATGTGCGCAGAGCATCAAAAAGACATCGCGTCGCGCTTTTAATATCACGTTCGCCGTCATAGGTGTACGACAAAAACAAGCCTTCCATATCCTGACCGATGCGTTCGACAAGCGCGCGCCACGTGTGTTCACTCGTGAAAACGCCTCGCTTTTCAAATGGACGTGCTCCAAAAGTATCGGCAAACGTCTTATCCAACGTCTCGCCGGTACGCGGCATGACGATAAAAACACGCGCAGAAGGCGCATAATGTCGGTATTTCATCCCGGGAGACAGCGGACAATCTTGTTCATTGCCTTTTGGCTCTTCATGCCATGAAACGGCACGAAGTCCCGTTCTTTCGTAAATCATTTCAGCCGTTACGAAGCCGGGACGAAGAATCCTTATAGGATCACTCAAAATATCGAGCACCGTCGATTCTACGCCAACCTCACAGGGGCCGTCATCAATGATATAGGGAATCTTTCCGTCAAAATCTTGCAACACATGTGCCGCACGCGTCGGACTCGGTTTGCCGGAAAAATTTGCCGAAGGAGCCACAATAGGCACTCCCGCCGCTTTGATCAAGGCTCTTGCCGCAACTTGGGAAGGAAACCTGACGGCGACTGTCGACAATCGACATACCTCGTCAGGAATCGTATCTTTGTTACGCAACATGACGTACGTCACAGGACCCGGCGAAAAGGCCTCGTACAACACATGAAAAACAGGCGGAATCTGAATGGCCGCCTGATGCACTTCATCTTTTGAAGCAAGATGAACGATCAACGGATTGTCGGACGGCCTTCCCTTCAACCGAAAGATCGAAAGAACGGCCTCCGGCAGAAGAGCGGAGGCGCCAAGTCCATAAACCGTTTCTGTCGGAAATGCCACCACTTGCCCTTCACGGAGAGCGCTTCCAGGTTCGTCAAATGCGCAAGGATTGATCGGATGCCGGACTTGAATCACTTGCGTTTTCATTCATCGGACCTCACTCTTTGAGCGCCGCCTGATGCTCTGCCAGCTGTAGCGCTTCAATGATCTCATCCAAATCTCCCAGAAGAATGCGTTCCAATTTATACAACGTTAGGCCGATTCGATGGTCCGTCACGCGCGATTGCGGGAAGTTATACGTGCGAATACGTTCACTGCGGTCGCCGGAGCCAATCTGGCTCTTGCGTTCAGAAGCAATGGCGTCTGCTTGTTCCTGCTCCGCCATCGCTTGCAGCTTCGAGCGCAAGTGAGCCATGGCCTTGTCTTTATTCTTGAATTGAGAACGTTGATCCTGACACGTCACAACGACGCCTGTCGGCAAATGCGTGATCCGTATCGCGGAGCTCGTCTTATTGACATGCTGTCCGCCGGCACCCGATGCGCGGTATGTATCGATTTGAAGATCCTTCGGATCGATCTCATAGTCAACTTCATCTACTTCCGGCAACACGGCCACCGTGACGGCCGACGTGTGAATGCGTCCGCCCGTTTCCGTGACGGGAACGCGCTGAACACGGTGTGTGCCGCTTTCGTATTTTAAACGGCTGTAGGCGCCCCTTCCCTCCACGCTGAAAACAATTTCCTTATATCCATTGAGCTCCGTTTCGTTGTAATCAACGATCTCTACGGGCCATCCGCGTGCTTCAGCATAAGCAGCGTACATACGATAAAGATCGGCCGCAAAGAGCGCCGCCTCGTCACCGCCTGTGCCCGCGCGAATTTCAATGATGACGTTGCGTTCATCATTCGGATCTTTAGGTTCAAGTTCTGCTCGAATTGATCGTTCAAGCTCTTCCGACATTTGTTCAAGGCGATTGATTTCTTCTCGCAAAAGCGCTGTCAATTCCGCGTCATCAGATTCGCGAAAAAGTTCTTCGTTTTCGCGAATTTCCGTCATCACATTACGCCAACTTTTAATGTCGGTAACAAGCGGTGTCAATGCCGCATGCTCCTTTGCCAACGCGATGTAACGCGTCTGATCTTGCATGATGCTGACATCCGCTAACTGACGCGTCAATTCATCGTAACGCGCTTCACTTGCCGTAAGCTTTGAAGCATCATCAATGTCAATCATGTGTATTCTCTCCGTGTTTCCGTTATGGTCGTTTCACCATGTCATTATATACCTTGAATGAGTTTACTCTATGGAGCTTGCAAACGCACATTCCTCCGCCAAAGATACTTCGCCGCCTTATGCATGCCCGATCCGTTTATACAAGAACCCCACAAGATACCTCCATAACCGCGCGGGGCGTTTCTGCCTTGTTATCATGGATACGCGCGATTCTTAGATACCTCCATAACCGCGCGCGGCGTTTCTGCCTTGTTATCATGGATACGCGCGATTCTTAGATACCTCCATAACCGCGCGCGGCGCTTACAGTTTTCAAGAAATAAAAAAGCACAGACTCGCTGACCGTTAAGAAGAAGTCGAATTATTCATCTTTTGATTAGCAGAAGTTTTTGATCACTCTATATTTTTAAAAAAAACGATGACACGCTCCCAGCCGGCTGCATCGCGTATCCGCTCAATTTCAGACCAGCCTTCCGAAGCAAAAATCGAAATGATCGAATCGGCTTGCCCCGCGCCGGCCTCCAAAATTAAAACGCCGACGTGTCCTAAATATGATTTCCCTTCTTTTGCCAATCGTCTATAAAAATGAAGTCCATCAGGCCCCCCGTCAAGCGCAAGATGCGGCTCATGGGAAGATACTTCCGGCATCAAATGCCGAATATCGTCGCTTTTAACATAAGGAGGATTGGCCGTTATGATATCAAAAATCCTCTTCTCATTAGGCCAGATGTCTGCCTGTTCAATGTGCCACGAATCATCTGTCAACAAACGTTCGGCGTTTTTCTTTGCCACGTTGAGCGCTTTAGACGAAGTATCTACTAACGTCAAATCAAGCGTCATCTCTTCCTTCTGACAACGAACGCCTAGCGCGATCCCGATGGCACCGGAGCCGGTAAACGTATCAAGTACAATTGCAGCACGTTGTTTTGATATGTGCTCTTTCTTACTTGTGTGATTAGGATCATCTCCAATACGTACAGTCGTTGCGCGGTTTTTGGAAGAATACATTTTTTTTAAATAATGGAATGCTTGTTCGACGAGAAGCTCCGTCTCAGGACGCGGCACCAGCGTATCTTTATTCACATCAAATCGATGGCCGTCAAACCATACATAACCTGCGATCTGCGGAATTGAGATGTGACAAAGACGCATACTGAGCGCTTCATTGAGACGCGTCATTGTCTCGGCGTCAATATCGGCATCGGGGTGCAGGATCTGTTGCTCGACCGTCATACCCGTCACCGCTTCAATGAGTGCGCGAGCCTCTTTTCCGGGATCATTAAAACCTGCTACCCGAAGTGTCTCTCGGAAGCGATTTAGAGTAAAATCGATCCTTTTTCGATCACCACAGATCATCCTGCGGATTTTCGGGAATGACCGGACTCATCGCGGCAATTGCGACCTCAATCATCTCATCATCAGGTTCAGCCGTCGTAAGACGCTGGAGCGCAAGTCCGGGCTTTACCAGTACACGTGTCAGTGCATTGTCACAAGATCCCGTAACGCGCTGCACTTCATAGGCAATACCGGCGACAACAGGAAGAAGCGCTAAACGCAGCAAAACATTAATCCACACGGTGTAGCGGCCTATCAAGGCAAATACGAGGATTGAAATCAGCATCACAATAAAGATGAAAGACGTACCACATCGCGGATGAAAACGGCTGTTCTTTTTGACGTTCTCTACGGTTAGCGGCAATCCTGCCTCGTAACAAGCAATGGTTTTGTGCTCGGCTCCGTGGTACATCCAGACGCGCCGAATGTCGCTTGCCTTAGATGTCAGATACATATAAAGCAGGAAAATCCCGATGCGCACGACACCTTCGATAAGCGAAAGTATAAAAACACGAGGCCCGCGTTGCTCTCCAAGACCAAAACCGGTCAGTCTTCGGATCAGATCGGTAACGCCGCTTGGGAGCAAGATAAATAACGCGATGGATAATCCGAGCGAGACCATCAGTGTTAGTGTCAACATCAGATCGGGATGGCGATTGGCGAACCTGTCGAACCAGCCCTCATTTTCGGACTCTTGCTGTTTTTCCTCTTCCGTCATTGAGACATCGGCAGAATACATCAGCGCTTGAATACCGGTCTTAAGCTGGGTCACAAGGCGGACGACGCCGCGAAGTAAAGGCACGTTAAAAGTGCTGAAACGTTTGTCGCGATCTTTCACCGTCACCTTGATCTCACCGGTCTTGTCACGTACAGCGATCGCCTGTTTCTTCGGACCGAGCATGATGAGTCCTTCAATCAGCGCCTGTCCACCGATAGTCGTTTTCTTGCTTACGGCCTTCGGGTTAACGGACAGTTGAGAATCAACCTCGGAGTCACAACAAGCCGCATCTTCCCGTTCCAAAGATGCAACATCCGCTTTATCGGATTTCTGTTCTTCCGTTGCACATGCCGAAGTCGTTACAGCAGAAAAATCCTGTTCGTCCGCTGCGCATCTAGGCAAATCTGTTGTAGTCTGTTCCTGTTTTTCAGTTGTGCACGACGACAAATGATCGTCGGTCATCGCGTTATTCAGGCATGATGTTTTGAGATCGTGTGTCATTTTATGTATCTTTTGTCATGAATATCATGAAGAAACGTTTAAAGCATTAGAAAAAAAGAGGAGCCGGAACGCTCCTCTGCCATATCATCGTGCTTCCGTTAATCTTGCATCCGCTCCATGCGTCTGCGGAATTTATCGACTCTGCCGCCTGTGTCGACGAGCTTCTGGCGTCCCGTATAAAACGGATGACATTTCGAGCAAACGTCAACGTTTATCGATGGTTTCGTTGCGAATGTCTCAAAAGTCTCTCCACAAGCGCAGCGAACGGAACACTTGACAAAATCAGGATGAATGCCTTCTTTCATTATTTCATCACCTCTCATGGAAATCGAGCGAGCAACTCTTTGTCCTCGGGATCGATTCCAGAAATAAGCGCCCTTGTCGGGTCGCTTGCCTGATGATTGTACAACGCATAATCATCACATGTCAAGTGAACAAGCCTATAAAGAAAGAGTGCAGAAAGAGAGCATTATTATCACATCTTGTTATCGGCTGAATGATTGCTGAATTCCAAAATGAGCTGGACAGTGAGAAGCTCGGGGCGTCCAGTTTAATCTGGCAAGTTGCCTATTCTGTTTACTTTGACACAACGTTAATTAATCTGACTTAATTGCCAAGGTAAGCTGGACAGCAGAGTGAGTTATCAAGAAATGACTGAGAGCAATGTCGGAGATTATGGTGTAGTTAGGATTTGGTTTTCAAAGCAATAGCTGAGAGCAGTGCCGGAGATTACAACGTGGTTAGGGCGTAGTTGTTAAAGCGATGACAGAGTTTAGGCGGTCATCGATCTTTTCTTTATCAAGAAAATGTCATTGTAGAAAGTCATAGGCAAATGCATGCGGGAATTTGGTCATCATCACAAAGGCACGCGAAAGTCGGATCATGTATAGTTAATTTGAATGAACAAATAATGATAAATGGAGATGTAGAAACAAAGACATCATACTAAATGGAGATGTAGAAAGGTATTTTATGCCAAAGAAAACGGTGACGTTGTATCTTATTCGCCATGGTTTGACTAAACAAAATCTCGCACGACAGTATCAGGGTACGAAATTTAATTATGATATCCATGACAAGAGTCGAGACCTCATATTAGAGCGTCGCGAGCGCGGCGATGTGCCGGAAATTAAGACGCTTTGGGTGTCGCCGCTTGTGCGAGCAAAAAGTACCGCGACACTCTATTTCCCAGGGATGATGCAGCACATCGACCCCGATTTGCAGGAACGAGATTTTGGCTGTTGGGATGGCCACACACACGAAGAGCTTCTAGCCAGACCGGATTATCTTGAATTTCTTGATAAAAATTGTGCGACGACCGAAATCGAGGGTGGGGAGAGCTGGAATTCTTTTCAGGAGCGCCTAGAGCGCGTTCTTCTCGCCATTGAGGAACTTGCTAAAAATGCGCCGGATCAGTTTCCTTTAGCACTGGTATTCCACGGCGGTCCGATATTCTACCTCACGTACCGTCTGTTACCGGAGGAGCATCCTTTTTCTCTTTACTCATGCAAGGGGGCTAGTGGATTAAAAATGGAACTCATGACAGATCCTCTTCGCGCGGTAGAGGCATCGGAGCTTTTCACGGATAAGCTTGATATAGAGCTTACACCGTTTTATCGTAATTATGAAAGCTAATCGAATCAGCTGTAAGCGGACGGTTAATAGTTCGTTTCATTCTGAGTGCAGGTAGAACTTTTCATTGGCTAAAGTGATCGTTACCCCACTTAAGCCTGACGAATCGTCCCGTTTTTGCAATTAATGACCCTTAAAGCACGTCGACTCGGGGCGAAGTATGCTTTGGAGTTGTCGCAAGCAAAAAATGACACTTATCGTAGTCAGACTCGGGGATTTCTCGAGCATCGGGCTTTGTCTCATTTTCTTCTTTTTCTTTAAAAACCGTTAAAAACCGCCCCGCAAACTGCGTTGACATCCTCACCGACGTCGGGTATATTGTCTTAGCTTGGGTGATTAGCTCAGCTGGTTAGAGTGCCTGCGTGACATGCAGGAGGCCATAGGTTCAAGTCCCATATCACCCACCATGCGTTAAACCGCCGGCACGTCATTGTTCCGGCGGTTTTTCTATATAGACCTTTTACCTGTTTTTCAATTCTTGTACCAAATTTTGTACCAATTTTGCTCTAGTGTATGTCGCCCTTATGAACATTGCCTTTCAACGGGTGGAAATCGCGCTCGCAGAAGGCCAGTGTCCTTCGGTGGCAGAGATTTCCAAACGGATTGACATCAGGCCATTGTTTTCAAGTATCCCGTTCGTCAGTGTGGTCAGAAGACAGCACATCGGATGTCATTGCATATTTTCTGGTTTGAAAGTCCGAATGATCGTCCGGCACATCAGCATAAGAAGGAAATTTTTCATCGGTCGTCGGCACCTGTTCACGAATATAATTGAGCAGCTGATTACGCTTGGTCCTGTACCAAAAACGATGTGTAATCCTCATCAGAGTAGAATCAAGAGGATAAAAGAAACGCCCTGCGTTAAAATCAATCAACATCGGATAAAGGCTCGTTCTGCCGTCGAGTTTACCAAGGTAATTTACGGTACCTGCACCCGCAGACGTCACTTCATCACGGTTTGTCATGTCGGTCAATAAAATAACCAGATTACGACGGGAAGGTTGTGTTTTTTCATTATCAAAAATCAGACGTTCACAGTTTTTTAGCACTTGATCAACGACAATAACATTCAGCATGGGGTGATAGAAAAGAAACACGCGGTCAAAGCGTTTGCGTCGAAAAGGTGTCCATCGCGGGCGGATACCAATCGCATCGTAAGGTTCTCGCACGCGCATCGTCCACCCTTGTTCCTCAAATGCTTGACGGATATCTTTACGCCATGTCGGCCATGTATTTTGAAGATGAACGAAACGCGATGAAAGACGAAATCGCCTTATTCGGTCAAGGCGGTGCACGCTCTTAGGATCACCCGGATCAAACCGTTCAAGCCACCCGCTTGAAAAAAGCTGAAAGATAAAAAGGACGCCCATGACCACAAGGATCACAAGTGACACCGTAAAAAGCGTGCCAACCCATTTGATCGCGCTGATTTCAGGAACCGATTGGGCTTTTCGGTAAAGGATGTAAACACCAACGCTGAACAGCACGAGGAGGATAAATTGCGATATCATATCGCGAATCCAGGATCTGCCCCTCACTTCTTTTCCTTCCAACTAACATTCCAGATAAAATGAACTTCTCCGAAACGCTATAACGTCAAGGGGTGTCGAGCACCCCCCTATTGATTACGTTATACCTTACTCCGAGCAGAACTGCAACGAAATCGTGGCGTGGTGTGTGGCCGTTGTCGGAGATATACCCTACCTCGAGAAGTACTGCAACGAAACGCCGACGTAGCGATGTACTGCGTTTGCGACAAGTTGCCCGTCAATCCATAGAGGACTGTAATGTCAACTCTGCAGATCGCTTACGCAATCCGCGATAATAATCTAAGTGCATTTTATCGCCCGGACGGAACCTGTTTTTTATGTTAGAAAGATCGCGTGTCGTTTTAACTGTATCGCCATCAGCTGCTACAATGACATCACCTGGTTGGAGACCTGCTCGATCTCCTGCACTACCTTCGTCAACATCTATGATCAAAACACCGGGATAATGAAGCTCTTCCTTTTTGGCGACCGTTTCACTCAACGTAGAAACCTGAATGCCAATCATTGGCCATTCATATTTTCCTGTACGTATAATCGACTCTATGATGATTTTCGTCTCATCGATTGGGATCGCAAAACTGATGCCTTGAACCTGTTCTTCGGAGCTAGCATTAGAGTAGATTATTTTGAGCTGATTAATCCCGATGACTTCGCCATAAGCATTGACAAGCGCGCCTCCGGAGTTACCGGCGTTCAACGCGGCATCGGTCTGTATTAGCGGAATCGGCGATTCAGATAATTCGCGTCCAAGTGCCGAGACAATGCCGGACGTTACAGTTCCGCGAAGGCGACCTGTCGGGTTGCCCATGGCAATCGCCAACTCTCCAACTACAAGTTTTGAAGACTCGCCAAGGACGACTGTCGGAAGATCCGGCGCATCCATTTTGACTACGGCGATATCACCATACGGATCAGACCCCACCACATCAGCATCATATTCACGCCCATCATCCATATAAATATGCACCGATTTGGCATCGCCGATAACATGGGCATTGGTCACGACATATCCGTCTTCGGAAATAATGAAGCCCGATCCGGCAATCGGTACTTGGGTATAGCCCATCCAGCCGCGCGTCGTCACTGTCGTATAAATTGCGACAACAGCAGGTTTGACCTTCTCGACGATTTCAGGGATCGTCAGGAGCGTCTTCCCTTCTTGCGGCAACGGACGCGCGAGGTCAGCAATACTAAATTGGCCGTTTAGGTTGTCATTTCGGTTTACAGATCCTGACGGCAATGTGTCGCCGCTATTCGGTTCGGTGTTTTTCTCTCCCGGTAGCGTTTCAATCGCTACGCTCGGCTTACTGACTTCCGGTTCCGTGCGCTCAGGCCGACTCAAAAAGGACGGCACTTTATCTTTAAAACTAAAAAAGTATACGAGACCGGTAACGACCGAAAATAGAATGGCAACGACGAGCGCTATGATGATGATGCCAATGGCAAGATTGCTATTTCTGCCATTTCTCTTGCCGCGACGCCCACGCGGCGGATCGTCACCGGCTCCAAATCCTGCTTGGTCGCCTCCTCCGTCATTATTCTGATAATTCTGATATGGCGAATGATAATTAGTATTGTAAGAGCTCTGATTCTGTTGATTCCGTCCGGAATAGTCATCGCTATGAATGTATGGCTGTTGACCCATTCTGATTCCCTCCGCTATAACTTCACTTTCACTGCAGTGTGCGTACATACCTAAGTGTGTTTATATGCTGCAGTGTGCATACATGTCGATATAAACTAGCGTTCTACAGAACCTCTTCAAAAACGCGTACTCTTTAAAAAACTCCTTTAATAATCATTAAAGGATTCACTACAAACTATAAGCGTCAAATGTGTTTTTTTTGTGAACGCAATTTGTACGAGATGCTTAAATTTACAAATAGCAAATAAAACTCATCATTAGTCACACATAATTCAATATAAATAGGCAAGATTAGAAACATTGCATTAAAAAAATCTCCCCTAGTAAAATGCCCAATTCTCAAAAGGCATCTAAACCTGCAATCAAACGCATAATTCTTTAGAATAAAGCAAGAAGAATAAATTGCATTAAGAAAAAATTTTCCCCTAGCAAAATGCCCAATTCCAAATGGCATGTATACTTGGAATCAGATGGCACAATTCTCTAAATCAAAGAAAGCTGAAAACATTGTGTTAAGGAGGAATTCGCCCCATCGCAATCAGTAAGAGTAACAAAAACTGTCACCAATTTACAGCTCAATATCTGCGCCGCCTCACTTCTACACGTTTTTCTGTTCTTTATTTAAACCAAATACTCGACATAATCGACGTCCTGCAACTGATCTGCAACTGATCGATTATTCCTGTACTATCATCTGCTCCTCAGCCTCCGATGGAAGAGGATAGAGCTCTTCATCAAAATCCGGCGCCACATTCCGTTTTTCATACACTTCTAAGTGCATATCGCCAGATTCTGACGCCATCTTCGGCTCTTCATAATCATCAAAAAGCACATCCCCAAGTCCCGAATTCATCCTAGGCTCTTTAATCTCGTCCAAAAGAACCTCTTCATCAGATTCTGACGCCATCTTCGGCTCTTCATAATCATCAAAAAGCACATCCCCAACTTCCTGAATCATCAGATCCTCAAACTCAAGCGTATTCGACACACGATCCGGCTTAGAAACCACCATCGGCTCCTCAGCCTCCGGCAAAGGAAGATGTTGTGGCTCTTCGTCAAACTTCGACACCACATTCTCGCCCCTAAAATCTGGCGCGTACATCTCATCCTCTTCTTCCATATGAGTTTCTTCAGTTTTCAGAGCACGCAGCTTAGATGTCATCGATGTCCATAAAGATGGGCGTCCTTCTCCTCTTCTTAATTTTGATTTTGGTTCTGTCACAGCATGTTGTTTTCGCGCTCTTAATTCTGATCTTGGCTCTGTCACAACGTGTTGTTTTCGAGGCTTTGGAGATTCTAGAGGTAAATCCATATCGTCAGTATTCGGGTCAGCATTCGGGATTATGTTTTGTGTCGATGTGCGCGCAATAGTCTCGAAGACATCTGTATCTGTCGGCCGTTCGGAAATCCTTACCGGAACTCCTTCGTCAATTGGCTGATAAAGCACATAATTTACGATCCGATCAAGTACATACTGTATACCTTTAAGAACTCCGATCGCTATAAGCGGGGTAGCGATGACTGCAATTATAAGTAAGAGCCCTTCAGCAACGATCCACATGGTTCCGACAACGATACCAAACACTGTCCTAAAAATTCCGCCACTTTCCGCGATAATATCGATCATGTGGTTGACATGCCGATCCATGCGTTCCAAGAGCATCATAGGTATCGCTTGATTATCAAGAGTGACCAACGGAAGGAAGAAGTGCGTAAGCACATAGAAAAGCAACACATATTTAAACGCGTACAACAAAAGTACTAACGGCCTCACATAAATCGGTAATCGATAGTAATAACTGGAAAGAAAAGGCGTAATCAAAATCAATGTGATGAGAAAAATGAGAGATCCTGGCCAAGAAACTATAATCCATTTGTTCATCTGGTTCGGATAAAAAACAACGCCGGCAAAAGCAAGCGCCATAATAAAGGCAAGAAAAAGATGCGCGTTGAAATGACGATACGATTTATAATCCGTATCGCTCCACACCGGACCGATCAGAAACCCTTCAAGATAGTCCATAACGCCTCTAGCTTAACAGCCTCTCGTCCCTTATCACTTTGTGATCATCACAGCTTATACTAAAAAATCCGCTTCTATCTACGTCTATCTATATTATTTGCATCTATATACCTAAAGTATGGAAATATCTATTTAGAAGCAAGTATATCATGATGCGTCTAATCCCTAAAATCGATCTAAGCCCACCTCCTAACGATGAAAACAGATTCCCGTCAAAGTGGACAGTTTTTCAAGTTTTATATTATTTCTGACCACAGGCAACCCGAAGTGAACAGTTTTTCAGTTTTGTTAGAAAAAAAAGGCCACACGGGACTCCATGCTGGACAGTTTTCGAAATTTTTTATTATTTCCCGCCCATAGGCAGCCCGCAGTGGACAGTTTTTCAGTTTTGTTAGAAAAAAAAGGCCACACGGGACTCCATGCTGGACAGTTTTCGAAATTTTTTATTATTTCCGCCCGCAGGCAACCCGCAGTGGACAGTTTTTCAAGTTTTGTTAGAAAAAAAGGTCACACGGGACTCCATGCTGGACAGTTTTTCAGTTTTATTTGATTTTTACGCAGTTGTGGAAATCGAAATGCAATGAATATCTTTTTTATTTGATTTTTTGCCCTAAAGCAGTCAATTGAAGTGAGGTTTTAGCTCTAGAAATATTTTTTTAATGGAGCATCTATCTTTTATTTCTATTTTATTTGAATTTTTGTCCGGTTTATTTGAATTTTTGTCCGGCAGGAGGCGGGGGTGGGGACTTGCAGAATTTCCAGAGCAAATTTGGAGCTAGCAAATTTGGAAGGATGATTTCAGCAATGACGTACTGCTTGGCTTAAAAAAAGAGGTGCCAATTCCCGTTTACTAAGTTTTTTCTTGTTGGATGGCGGCAGCGATGGCGCGTAACTTGGAAAAACGGTGACTCATGCCGGATTTGCTGACGGCAGGATTCATCAAAGTTCCGAGTTCTTCGAGTGAAGCGCCTTGATTGGATAGACGGGCTTGTGCTGCTTCGTAGAGTTGAGGGGAAAGGCTATCAAGACCGCGTGTTCGGGCGATGATTTCGATTGCCTTTAGCTGAGATTCGATGGAGAGCACTCGGCGCGATAAGTTCGCACCGTCGAAATTGAGCTGACGGTGCACCTGACCGGATAGCTCACGTTCACTTCGCTGTTCTTCAAAATAGAGTAGCGCAGTGCCAGCTCCGCAGAATCGGAGAAAATCAGCGATGTCATCACCGCTTGTAAGGCTCACTGTAGCTTTCCCTCGTTGTTGTATTTTTCCCGGGACAAGATCAATTGAAGAGAGCAATGTGAAAAGCAGACGTGATCCGCTTTCATGGATCGGTGTAAAAACAAGTCGATATCTTCCTGATGAAGGATCTGAAATCACACCACATGCCATAAATGCCGCGGACAAAGCAGCGCTTAGCCGATGCCTAGCATCAGGTTTTAACCAATAGATCACATCGAAGAACAAGATGTTTTGTTGTTTACGCGCCACATTGTAAGTCAATACGGTATCTCGAGCTCCCTTTTTCTCGGTAATTTTATCAAGTAACAGAGTCTGCGCGGCATTGTCGATAAGCTGTACCAAAGGATGGCCGACAACGCGAATACTCACCTGATAACAAGAACCAAGATTAGTCGCATCTCCAGCGAATGTTGTAAAGGCCGCAATGAGCGCTGAAGCGGCATCAACGGATTCGGTGACCGCTTCACGCTGTATTTTAGCCATTTCATAGCGAACAGCACGTGAGAACGTCATGACGTTATTTCTTCTTCCCACATTGCAATTTGTCGATTTCGTTGGTCTTGTCGTATGTCGCGATGCGCCGTGATAACGTGGTAATTTAGGTTTTTCAAAAAATCTGCAAGACGATCAGCGATCATGACGCTCCTGTGACGACCTCCTGTACATCCAATGGAAAGATTAAGGCGCGACTTTCCTTCGCGTATGTAGAAAGGCATAACAAATTTGAGAAATGCACACTGCATCTCGATGAACATCTTCGTCTCAGGAAACTGCTCGATGTATTCGATGACGGCTTCATCTTTCCCTGAAAGCATTTTCAGTTTATCGATGTAGAAGGGATTCGGCACAAAACGAACATCAAGAACGAGATCCGCATCCTGTGGAATTCCGTATTTAAATCCGAAAGATTGTACAAAGATGACAAATTCACTGTAGGCAATCCCTTCGCCAAATAGATCACGCAAATAATCACGTAATTGGATTGTCGAATAATTACTTGTATCAATAATATCCGTCGCAATTTCTCGCACCGGTTTCAAGAATTCGCGTTCCGCGCGGATCGCTTGCGAGAGCGACAAACCTCCACGATGTCCACTTAAGGGATGCTCTCGCCGACTTTGTTTGTATCGACTTATCAGCGACGCGTCGGACGCTTCTAAAAAGAGAACTCGTACGTTGATTTTCAGGTCATTCAAATCCTGCAAAACGGGTAACAATTCTTTCACAAAATTTGGATTGCGTGTGTCCATGACAAGCGCAACGCGCGAGACGGGCTTTCTGTTTTCATCGTTTTCAGATGCATCCTCGCTTCCTGCAAGGACACGTGTCAAATCGGCTACAAGCTGTGGCGGCATATTGTCAATGCAAAAAAAACCCATATCCTCAAGATGTTGAGCCGCCATGCTTTTGCCGCTACCTGATAGTCCGGTTAAAATGGTAATCTCCACTGTCGTCTCCTTTTACTCATATACTCCAAATTTTGTTATCCCATACCCACGTGCCAACAATGCGAGCCCGACTAGACTATTATATTTACATCGCTTTAAACCCGTACCCACGTGCCGATGGACGCTTATATTATCGGCAATATTGACGACGCACTGCCCATATCCAAGTACATGCAAAGCTGACGCGTTTTGTTATGGATCAAAGATTTTATGTCCGCATTACCTTTCCTTACGCCGGTAAAGTGAAGATGCGCTTTTAGACGACGCGCTGCTGTTCTAATCGATCTAGATTTAATCTAGATCAAGGATTGAATATCGTCCTCCTCCCATGTGCCAATGAAGCGGACTTCAGGGATAAGGCGGATGCCTGTTTTTTGGAATACGGCTTTGCGGACATCAAGAAATACTTGCGCGATTTCTGAAGCGGATGCGCCTCCGTGATTGATGATGAATCCCGCATGCAAATCAGATACTCCAGCACGTCCACGCGTATAGCCCTTCATACCTACTTCCGAGATGAGCGCACCGGCATAGTTCCCTTCCGGTCGACGAAACGCGCTTCCGGCAGACGATTCGGCTAAAGGCTGTTTTTGATAACGGTTCCACGCGTACTCCGCCATTTGCTCATAGATACTAAGCCGGTCAAGGGATTCGAGTCGCAACGACACCTCTGTAATGACCGCATCCCGTTGTTCTAAGAAAAAACTCTGGCGATAGCCGAACCTATGGTCTCCACCCTCTAACATCCTAGGTTGACCAGCGGAGTCTATATACTTAGTGCGTATAACAACTTGCTCCACGGTACCGCCAAAAGCGCCAGCGTTCATTACGACGGCACCGCCGATAGATCCGGGGATGCCGCAAGAAAATTCAAGTCCCGAAAGTCCATGTTTGGCAGCATAAGCGGCAAGATCGTCGAGTCTCGTTCCCGCAAAAGCCGTCAATTCCTGACCATCTCGGCGAATACACATCATATCGGAAGAAAGAACACAGGTCACACCGCGGATTCCAGCATCGGCGACCAACACATTGGAGCAACCGCCCAGTATCGTCAGAGGCCATCCTTCACGACGGACAAGCTGAACGAGCTCTGTCAGATTTTCTCTGTTGTCCGCCCAAACAAGCAAGTCGGCCGGTCCCCCGACCTGAAACCTTGTCATCTCAGACAAAGGGACATTCTGTGATACCGTCAAACCTTCAATCTTCTGAATGACGCGAAAAGCGTCCTCTTGTGAAAACGGCAAGCCGTTTTTATCCATATTTGCGTCAGCCTCTCTTATCCATTCCATTAGCGCGATCGGATGCGCGTTTTTCAATCTCCGATGTCGCACAGTAGCCCATACGTTTATTGCGCAAATTGATCGCCGCGAATTCAACAATGCTTGCCAAGTTACGCCCGGGACGGACGGGAATCGTTACCGAAGGCACCGACACACCGAGTATATTCGTCGTCTCATCCTCCACACCCAAGCGATTATACGCTTTTGTTTCATCCCAAAATTCAAGATTGATGACAAAATTGATATTGTCCTGCACCTTCACAGCAGACACTCCGTA
>JAAZKK010000127.1 GCA_012799825.1 Clostridiaceae bacterium
GTCAGGCTGTAATTTACATTTTTTCACAGAAATATTTTACAGGATTTGCGGGTACTTCGGTACCCGCTTTTCCTTTTTATCTCATTTCCTAAACCTAAAAGAGGGCGCCTCTTTTGAGACACCCCCTCTGAACATCCGGCGGTTAGCCGAGTTTTGCGAATTCTTCGTCGATTTTTGCCAGCAATTCAGGCGTCAGTACTTTCGGAACGAATTTTGCCGCCTCAGGCAACGTCATTTTCATCGCGAGCTTAATGCCGGGAGTCTTCAGAATGCCGGGTTTAAGCTTTTCTGCGATTTCAGATAATTCCGGCGTGTTGACGATCTCCTCAATCTTTGTCTTTTCAACAGAATACTTTGCCATGTTTAATCCTTCCTTTCTATTTATCGCATGTTCATGGGTTTACATAAACATCTCCAACTCTTCGAATACTTTGTCCGCCGCCTCGATGGTGTAACGGACATCTTCCTCAGACAAAATCACGTTCAATCTGATCATTGCGGCCGCTCAGAGGGGATGCCTCGGAAAGGCTCCCCGGACAATAGTTTCATTTTCCTGAAATCAGGACGTTGCCAAAGGCTACCCAAGGGAGAACACTGCCGCCGTCTTTTACGACGTCGGAGGATAGCGCTCTTATATTCAGGAGGAGATCAGCCAAGTTGCCGTTGATCATGGTTTCGTTCAGCGCGTGGACAATTTTGCCGTTTTCAATGAGAAAGGCATTCTTCGCGACGGCGGAGAAGTCACCGTTTGTGGAAGGCTGACCGCCGGACACGCGACCGATGAGAATACCGCGGTCAATCGATGAGATGATAGATTCTACTGTTTTATCTCCGCCTTGGACGACGAGGCTCATCGATTGGTTCGGGGCGCGCGACAGCCCCGTTTTGCGGGATGCGTAATCTGAAAGACAGAATTGTTTCAAGACGCCGTCTTCAATGAACGCGAAATCTTCGGAGAGATATCCTTCGGCTGAAAAGCGTTCGCCGGCGACGATGTCGGGATGCAAGGGTGCGATCCGGACGTTAAGCGCCGGCGATGCGACGGGCTCTCCAAGCTTGTCTTTCCAAACGCTGGTTTTCTCGATAAGAACACTGTCCGAGGCAAATGTGCCGATGACGGTTTCCAACAGGTCGCCGAAACAGTCCGGAACCATGAGCACGGTGCCTTCAAATGCGTCATCCATCGGCTTCGTGTCGACCTGTTCTGACACCATCGTCAGATCGGCTTCGAGGCTGCCCATTTCAATGAAAGGGCGATCCAGTGAGTACGTCTGAACGCCGGAACCAAAAAAGGAGGACGTTTTCAAACCTTCTTGACCGCTGAACATGATGCTGATGCCGTAGAGGCTTTCGCGCGTGAAGAACCGACTTCCTGTGGAATAATTTGCGCATGATTCACTCGATACGTGCGTGGCGGTCAGCGTTTCTACCATGATTTTCGGGAAACGGTCTCGGATCGTCGTGAGAAGTTCCTGGCTGCGTTCGAAAAGCTTTGACTCATCGCAAGCATGCGGACCGGATTCAAAGGTCTGTATCGGAAGGGCGGGCGCCAGTTGCCAATCTTTGTCAGGGACGGCCGCTTTGGCCGATGCGAGGCATGTCGCTGCGCCTTTACGTATGTCATCTTCATCGATGGAGTTCTGCGAAAGTGTACCGCGTCTGCCCTCGTTGTCAATGGCCATAAAAGACATCGAGTCGTCAAAAAGCGTGCGATAAAGCGAAAACTCACCGGCTTCCGCTGAAATCTCTCGCGTGACCCGACGCGTTGCGACACAGCGCGCCTGATCCGTGCCTCCTTCTTTGAGGGCGTCCAGCCCGATTTTCGTATAATGTTCAAGCATATTAAACTTTTCCCGCTGGAGGGGCGAAGATACGGCTTCCGGTTCAAGCCTTCCGTCGTTTTCAAGCTTTTCCATGTATTATCTCCTTCGTGCTGTTACAGTGATGGTTCAGATAATTATTCCGAAGTTGCCTTGTAGAGGAGATCACACTCTTCCTCCGACCGTGATCTCGCAACGTACGGCAGGTCCGCCAAGAGAGACGGCCATCGGCTGTTTTTTTCCGCAAAATCCGGCGCTGATCCACTCAACCGTATCAGAGAGCATGTCGATTGTTTTAAGCATCTCAAAGGCGACGCCGGAGATCGTTGTATCCAGAATGGCGCGCCCTATTTTGCCGTTTTTGATTTCATAGCCGCGCGTGACGCCGAACATGAACTCGCCGGTCGTATCGGCTTGGCCGTTATTCGA
>JAAZKK010000008.1 GCA_012799825.1 Clostridiaceae bacterium
CCATGTCGGCGTGAGGCGTGTACTCCGGCTTGTTCTTGCCGCGCAGTATGGAGGCGATCGTCGTCGCAAGACGTCCGAGAACCTGACCTTCCGCGTCAATAAGATACCAGCGGCGGTCGGCGTCTCCAGCTTTAGGGAAATACGTGTTCATTTAAAGTCTTTCCTCCCATATCATTCGCGCCACATCTTCAGGCGCACGATGACCATCTTATCAACAAGAAAAAGGCGTGTCAACACCTTTTCCAAAATATCTTTAAATTGCTTTGTTTTTCTCGTGTTTTATGAGTTTTTCATCGTTTTAGAGCAATCTCAGGAACATTATACCTTCACATGATATTCATAAAATCATTGGGTTCTAAACGACTGCTCTCGAAAGTGTTTGTCGGGTGACCGGCACGAGGGTTCGAATCCCTCCTTTCAGCGCTTATAAGGTGTCGATAAGAGAAAAGAAGAGTATTAAGTTACAATGTATTTGTAAAGAAATCTTAAGTATGTTTTGCTACTAAAGATAAATAGCAAGATATTATATGACTCAGTAAAGAGTTATTGATGAATAATATCAATCAGATCAGTTTTTGGATGACTTGTAAATCTCGAGTCTTTCAATTCAACTGCTGACCTTTCAGTAATATGGTTTTCTATAGAGTTTTATTATATAAATATATAAAGAGGTACATCTACATAAAGAAAAAAATCATCCTGAGCATGGCCGCTAGTTTTCAGACATCATTACGTCTATCATACAACGGCTTATAGATGAGATCAATGACTAGTAGACCGTTTCCCGAATCACGTTGCAATCATGAAAAATATCTCATCTGCGAGATAACTTGCATATTTTGTGGCACGGAGAAGTACCGAAGTGAACGTAACGGGACTGACTCGAAAAGAGGAGCCGAAAGGTTACAGCTCCTCCTTCGTTGGATTATCTTGTAATACTACAGGTCTTGTCTAATCTCTTTGTTGCGACATTCTCTTCTTGCGCAGCACTAAAAGTAATGCAGATAAAAACAGCAGCGCCAGCCATGGATATTGTCCGCTGCTTTCTCCTGTTGACGGCAGGTTATTGCCCGGTTTAGCTGTCGGCTTTGTTTTCGGAGTAGTCGGTGCTTTGATTTCTATATTGCCATAGGCAGATCCTGAGGCAGATACTATCTCCACAGAGTGATTACCTTCAGACAAGGTTTCAAGGAATGAGGGTTTGAAGGTAACAATCGTCGAGCCTTCTTTAACAACATAGTTGGCTTCATCCACTATTTCCTCGTCCACCTTGACATGTAAGAAGTCTTTAATATCAGCATTTGAAGTGAAGCTGGCGGACTCGTTTGAACCTTTTCTCCAAACCGGAGGCTGCTGAGTCATTTTGACTCCGGAAGCGTCGTCAGGATCGGTCCCGGTCGGATCGGTCCCGGTCGGATCGGTTCCTGTCGGATCGCTCCCGGTTGGAGATGTGGGCGCGGACGTGGGCGTCGCAGCCTCTGTAATTTGGATGGTAAGGTAAGCGTATGCAGACGTATAGTTGTTAGACGCTTCAACGTTGACTTGATAGGTTCCGCTCACTGTGGGGGTACCTTTTAACGTGGTGGTTCCCTTATATTCATGGAGTTCTAACCACGGCGGCAGATCGTTTACAGGATCCCAGTAGTTAGGCGAACCTGTCGCCTCCAAGTCCACAGCATAAGGGACGCCGACCTGTCCGTCCGGCAGACTTTGCGTGGTGATGATGATCGGCTCAAATACAGTGATCTGCACGTCTTGCTCGAAATTGCCCTGGCGTCCTTCATCATAGAGCCTGACCTTCACGGTCGCTATGCCGGGCGATGTGGCAAGAAACAGGCCCTCAGGCGTCACTGTTGCATTGGTGGTTCCCGGATCAGCAATCGTGAACTGCTCATCCCACCAGTTTGCACCTTCCGGCTCCGCCGTCCACACGTACAGCCTCACTTCTGCACAAGCCGCGGCTCTAATCGGATCGACGGCGATCGACTGGATCGGTGGCGGAAGCATCCCCGTATCAGCCAGCACCGTCGTTGGAAATAGTGTAAGCAACATACAAAGCACAATCAGTGCTAATAATCTTCTTCTTTTCATTTTCACGATCTCCTTAAAGCTGTTATCAGCATTTGATATTATTTTAATACAACATTGTCCTTTTGTATCGGGATTGATTCACACTATTTTTGCAGATTTTAAGAGAGTACTGTCAGGGCTGAAGTAGTAAGAACTTATATAATCTTATAAAGAGTTAGTGGATAAATAATATCACACGAAATGCGTTTGTCGGGCAACCGGCACGTTTACCGTATGATTCAAGATACCTAAGCTTTTTCTCAATCATCATCTTTCAGCAATTGCATCTCCTATCAGGCATTATTCCTTCACAAATCTTTCTTTTCTTGTCTTCATACATAGAAGCATCGATCTTCTTTAAAAAATCATCTGTTGATTCGTACTTGCTGTCGTACGTACTATAACCAATTGAAAAATTTAATTTATAAGGTTTCTTTTCAGAATCGTTAAACAATGTTGCGTGCATTTTAATGAGGTCAATCATATCTAATATTTCTTTCTGAGAATTTACATACATAAATACGATAAACTCATCGCCCCCATACCTGCATACTTCCCACTTGTCACCTACAGCTGCATGTAATATCTTCCCCACTGCAGAAATAGCATCATCGCCTACCGTATGTCCGAATCGATCATTTATGTTTTTTAAGCCGTCAATGTCTAGCATTATTCCAGCAGGCACAGTAGCGGCATCCGCTTTTCTACTACCCATTAACAACAATGTATTATTTAAGTACTGTCTGTTAAATAATCCCGACAGCGTATCAACATATGCGGATTCATTTTGCACATTGATAAATAAAGAAACCATTCCTATAGACACACCAAGCCACACGAGAGAGTATCCATAAAAGAAGAACTGTAACAGACTTCCAATCAGAATAGGAATCATAAACAAAATAGCAGGTAGAGACAAATATTTATTTATTTTCTTACGATTCGAATAAATTAAGATAACCCCATACGCCAGATATAAATAAGTGACAGCATATGGAATGACATATAAATCTGTTCTTTGATAAATATTATATTCATCAACCACAAAAAATACGGGGGTCACCAGGTTAATGAAACAACCGATTATTATCAGTACGGCAGGTATAGCGACAAAACGATATATCCGCTTGACTCTTTCTATATCTGAAAACAATTTATAGTCTGCATACACTGTCCAAGAATACGCAAATACAATGTTATTTATAAACAAGATGACATTTAACACGATCAACAATGTATGAAAGCCGTCTGCCATTTTGCCATCCATAAAAAGGGTAGCCGTTTCAATAACACATTGCAGAATATTTAAAATAACCATCGCAAAGAAAAGCTTTTCGTCGAGAAAAGCATGATGTATTGGTTTTTTTGAGCTCGATAAAATCATTAACAACAACAATATTGCTGTCCCATTTGCAATAAGTATCGCTGGGAAATTAAACATTTTCAAAACGCTCCCTCTGTACCTATCCTAGCGTATACTTCGGGATGAAATCCAGTCCTTACATTTTTGAAATATTCATTCAGCGTAGAAATTCTGCGTGGAATATATAACTATTATACCAACATTTTCATCCAATGTTGTTCCCAAACCCTATCTCATCACCAATCAGTCACGACGAGATTTTCGTTCATAGCGGTAAGAGAAAAACCATCCGGCAAGGAAGGCGAGCATCAGAACAAGAATAGCGCCTAACACGATCACCACTTTTTGTACGGCACTCCATCCTGAGATGGTGGGTTGCTCCTCCTGCGACGGTTTGAGTATCCAGATCTCCTCGTTTTTCGATACATTCGTTTCAACATGCGTTTCTGTTACTTCCGTGACAAGAGCTGTCGATTCCGTCTCCTCCGGTGTCGGATCGGCAAGGCGCGTCGTTAAAGGATCAATCTCTGGCACGCCGATGCGACTTGCCGCCTCTTCCAGCAGAGCGCGCACCGGCAGGGCGCGCCCAAAAGAGGTGTCGGCAGTGATCGGTTTTAAGCCCAGTGCAACGGCGATCAAAACACGGTCATCATGCGTCGTCCCGCTGGCGACGAGGCAGTACCCTGCCCCAATCGTTGATCCCGTTTTGCCTGAATTGTATTCTTTGAAATAGCGGGAAGAGAGACCTTTCGCGCCATAATAAATCAATCCGTTCGTCGTATTGAGCGGCGCCCACATCACTGAACTGTGTGCATCGGTGGGCGGCATCATGTAAAGTCTGATGCCGGATATACGATTAAACAACGGATATTTCATGATTTCACGCATGATAATGGTAAGATCTGAGGCTGTGGAATAATGATCATCATCATCAAATCCGGCAGGATTCGTAAAATGCGTATTATGTGCGCCCAGCTCACCCAAGCGCTTATTCATGCGCTCCATAAAACGCCTCCGCGATTCCAGCGGATCATTGAGATTGTCCGGATCGATCGCGCCAAATGCACCGCCGTAATTTTCAGCGATCACGTTCGCCATATCGTTCGCCGAGCGGATAAGCATCGCCGCTAGACAATCCACCGTGCGAATATGTTCGCCGGCGATCAACGGCATGCAAACGGCTCCCGAACATGGAAAGCGCTTCGATTCTTTGGACACTACGAGCAGCCTTTCAGGGTCGAAGGCAGGATCCTCGAGCAGCAGAAGCGCTGTCATCAGTTTCGTCGTACTCGCGACCGGCAGGCGGCTTTCAGCATTCTTGGACAGAATCGTCTCGCCAGTCTCAGCGTCGATGACAATGTACGACTTAACCTGTATTTCCTCGAAAGACGGCCAGCCATAAGCGTCAAACGCACGCACTTCCGTCGGAGCAACAAAGAGGCCGATCAAAAAAAGAAGCAAAAGGCAAAAGAGAAGCCGGCGAATCGTACACCTATTCAGAATGCGTCTATCTCTGTCGTTCATGTTTCGGAACCTTCCCTTCCCGTCGCAGCAGGTTAGCTGTGGTCCGCTCTATCGATCAGAGCGAGCACTTCTTCCGCGAGGGTGTTTTCTATGGATACGGCTTTGCGGCTCTTCTCACAAGTAAAAGAAGTCTGAAGAAGCGGCCACAAAGGAAGACCTGTCTCTTCTGCCAGCCGATGCACATTCTGCTCGCGATCTTTTCTGATATTTTTTCGTCCGAAAAGTGCACGCGCGGCAAATACGTCGTCAAGTAAAGGCGATCGCGCCATTATGACGCATGTATCGCGATCCGCCACACGTCCGTCATCGCTTTCCCAGCACGATATGGCCTCTGCAGTGCCTTTGTCAACTAAATGATCAGTCCGGTCGTAGATGGAGATCATGACACCTTGGGCTCGTTTAGGCGTGCAAGACGCCACAACCATCTGTTGACCGAGCATCTTTTTTTCATCACTCGAAAGAGAAAATGTTCCGCCTGATCGATACATTTCCACACACGCAGACAACCTGTCCGTGTCACGAGACAAAATTTCAAAGAGTATACGTTCCAAGTTAATGGGAATCGCCACATCGATATCGTAGTCATCGTCGGCATCTTTCTCATCTTGCAAGGAACGCAATCCTTTTTTTAGAAGATCGGATAAAACGCCGAACACACCTTCTCCGATATAAACCGTTCCAACGGGCAATCCGAGGCTTGAAGCATACGCGATACCGGAAAGCAACGTCAGATGACCTTCCGGTATGACAAAATCAATCTGTCGATCATTTGAAAGATCGCTTGTTGGCGTGTCGATTGAATCCATACGATTCTGCGCGATCAAAGCGATTGACGCCGCGGCTAAGGCGCCGAACGTCAAAACTGTCAAAAGATACCCCGGTGTGATGAACAACGGACAGTAGCCCGCGCGATCTATCGCTTCATTAAATAAGGCATCGCCCGCCAAATCGCGAATCATAGCTGCCGCGTGGTCATACGACGATCGAAAGGTCAGCAAGAAGTCCTGCTCGGGAAGAACCGCGCTGATCTCATCCAACCTGTTGGAGTTCTCTGGAATGAGAAGAAGCATACGACCTTCCGACGCGACGGAGCGGCAGGATGCCATCGCGGTCGCTTCATCTCCTTCTGAAAGCAACAAAAACAACGGCTTCTTGCGGTCATTCTTCCTTTCAAACGACAGCAATGTCTGTGTTATCGCCGCGGAAAAATCATACACCGACGCCGTCGGCAACATATCTGACAGAAAGAAATAAAGATGCGGCAAGTAGCGATTGACAGGGCGCGTCGGAAAATCAAGCGATCGTTCATCTCCTCTTAGCTTGCGTACCGCCTGATCGACGATGATTTTCCATTCTGAAAGTGACCAATCCGGTATAAAGCGCTGAAAAAACAATGCCAGAACCTGTTGCCAATCAGATGTCGCAAAGTCCTCATCCATCAGCGGCTCGGGAGATGTCGCCGGAATATAAAGGCCGCCTCTTTCCGACAAACCACGAAAGACCGCTTCTTTACCGGATACAGGATTTCCGCCGCGTGTGCACCAATATTCCATCCGTGCTCTCCTCACTTTTTAGTCAGCGGCTGCAACGCGTCATCAAGCGAGAACGCACGACGGTACTGCTCTAAGATCTCGCGAGCAGTGCTTTCTTCGAGCTCCTCAGATGTCAACTGATGCTCCAACCACTCTAAGCGCTGACGACGTTGCTCTCCGGCCAGAATGGACGGACGAATCGCAAAATAAAACACAAGAAATAAGATCGCCACCACGATGACAGAGATCGCCAAAACACGTATCGCCCGCGTGAACGGTCGGCGCTCGTGCGCCGTCATCTTGGCATCATCATCGCCCATCTTGAGCACATTTTCTTGCTCGCGACGGCTTGCCATCTGTGTCCTCCCCGCCCCCGTGTCATCTGCAGCCTTTTGTAAAATCCCGCTCCGCGCCATACGAGCCCTGACAGGCATCAATTTTTGCTCCTTAATTTTGCGCGATCGGTCTCGCGCTTCTTCGCGAATGCGCTCTTCGCGCACGGCCATGCGACAATATTCAATCGTTCTGGCATCTTCTGAATCGGGGGCCTGCAACAGCACTTGCTCAAAACGTTGCTCTGCTTCCGCATAGCGCCGCGCCTCTGCCAAAAGCACACCATATAGCGTCGAAGCAGCCAAGAACGTCGGCCAGCGCGATGTCAGTTTTCCAAGAACAATCATCGCCACGTCAGAATTCCCTGTCTTTGACTGCTCAAGTGCGCGGTTAAACGCAGCCAGCGCACGCTCACCTTCCGTTCGTGATGCGATAAGATCATTAGGGAGCGTGTCCATGGGCAGGAATCGTGCTTTGATCGCGTCCCAGTCCACCTCATCACGTTTCGATTTTGCTCTGCTTCCGGCGTCCTTCATAGGTCCTCCTGATTATCTCCGCAAGCGTCTCTTGCTCTTGCAGCATGCACCCGCATCAGCGTCTTGATTTCACCGGCAAGATACAACGAGCCAAAGGCACATACCATCGCGTCCTTTTCTCCGGCAAGATAGAGAGCGCGACGCATCGCACACTCTACGCAAGGATCTGCTTCTACATGGACTTTTCGACTGCGCGCTGTCGCCAGTAGTTTTTCCACCTCTTCTTTTAGCAAAAATGCCGACAGCCGTCGCTCGCTCGGCGGTTCCGTCGCCACGAAGGCTACAACAGGATATCGATCCTGTTGTAGGACAGCCTGCAGCATGCGGTGGTAATCCTTGTCGCGAAACGTTCCAACCAAAAATACGACAGGTGTTGTGCCCTGTGTCAACCGAGCCATTGTTTCCTCTAGCGCCAAACCTGCTTGCCAGTTATGAGCGCCATCTAACAGAAAGAGCGGCGATCGCAACAGCACTTCAAGTCTGCCCGGCCAAATCGCGCGCGCGACACCCTCGCGAATAGCCGTCTCATCGGCAAGTCCAGCTGAGCGGACAGCTTCCGCTGCAAGCATCGCGTAAATCGGATGATAAGCTCCAAGAAGTTTCGTTTCATAAACGTTTCCCGTTGGATTGAACTGAAACGTCTGCCCTTCCAAACTATATGTAAGCAAGGTAATGTCATCATACCCCAAGTACGTAAGAGGTGCACGGTGCACGCGTGACATGCGATCAAGCACGTCACGAGCGGCGTCTGCATCCTCTTTTGAAATCAGAGACGATCGAGGATCGTACGCAAATACGGGACAGCCATCCTTGATGATGCCCGCTTTTTCCCAAATGATTTCTTCTATGCTGTCACCGAGACGATCCATATGATCATAACCGGGTGATGCCAAGACAGAAGCCAATGGACGCTCCACGATATTCGTGGAATCGAGACGTCCGCCAAGACCGGCCTCCAGTACTACGACGTCGCACTGTTCTTCTTTATACCAAGAAAAAGCAAGTGCCGTGATGTAATCAAATTGTGAAGGCTTTACGTCGGTTTCGCGTTCGACGGCACGACCGGCTTCGCGAATAGGTTCCATCAAACGTGCGATCGTCTCATCAGGAATCTCGCCAACCGGCTCATCGCTACCATAAAGCAAGAGGTCGCCAAGTCCATTAAATATGCGTATGCGCTCATTAAAGCGCTCCAAATAGGGCGACGTATACCAACCCACCTTGTGTCCCGCGCTGCAAAGGATATGCGTCAAATAGCTGCTTATAGCCCCCTTGCCGTTCGTACCCGCGACATGAAAAACCTTCATTCCGCGCCAAGGATCGTCAATTCTTCGATAAAGCTCGCCAGCGCGGCGTAGCATAGGTTCAAGACTGAGCCGAACCGATTCGTCTAAAGCGCAGTTCTCCGTCGTATTTATCATATCTCTTAAGAAAATTTCCATGACAGAAGCGTACTTCACCTTGGTATTAAAGATCAACCGGTCAGATCGAATTTGCTACTCTTCGCGCTCATCGCTGAAAACAAAAAGTTTTCCCGTCACGCGATTTGCCACAACAACGAAAAGCATCGCAATGATTTTCGCGTACGTTAGCCCCGAAATGATCTCTTGTTGAACACCGAAACCGTAATAAAAAAGAGGATAAACAGCGTACTCACAGATGAGCGAGATCATAAGGCGCGAACCCACAAAGCGAACAAACTCTTTTTTAATATCGCTTTTTGATCGAAATACCCAAATCCGGTTGAGCACATAGGCGGTCAATACCGATAATACAATCGCCGGCAAATTCGAGAAATACCACTGCCCCAACCCGAGCCAGCGGTTCATCAATGTAAAAACGGCTAAATTAACGATCGTCGCAACGACGCCGGAAAAAAAATAACGGATAAATTCCCGACTGAAAAACAGCTCACGCAAAAACGATCCGAAGCGCCGGCACCCACTGTGTTGTGTCTTAGCGCTACGGCTATTATCATTGTTATATTTCATCATCATCCTGATAGGCCTCTTCGAAGTATGGCCGATCTTCCCTCGAGCGGCGGCTGTATGGTACGCGATCATCGCTTTCCGGTTCCGGTTGGCGAATATGCGAACTCTGCAAGAAAACCTGCCTCATATTTGGAAAACGGCGCATCGCATCAGGACTTGGACGCCTTCTCACATGAGACACTTCCTCACTTGAAGATACATCTTGCGAAACGTCGTCCGTTCTGTCAAAAGCATGAGAGGAAAACGCAACTTCCGACTCGTAATGATCACCTGAAAGTTCACTTGGAACAGCCGGATCAAAATAATCTTCTGATGACTCATCGCCTTCGTCATACATATCCTGATCATCAAAAAGCTCTTCGATAACATCATCGACGCCCCGATCAGAAAAGTCAACAAAGTGGTTGTCTGAAGCAGATTGAACACTCAAAGGTATATCGCCGTTGTCATACAGATCTTGTTCATCATGGTCGATCACGACGTGAACATCATCTTTTATCCCATCGTAAGGATCCTGTGCATATTCATCATCCAATTCTTCTGAAAAATCAGAATAATCATCCGCCACGCTCGACTCCGCCATCAACGCGTCATCCTCGCCATACACTCGCTGATCACCGAACGATTCTTCGACAAGCACATCAACGCTCTGTTCAGCAAAATGATCAACTGGATCTGTTATGAAATACTCGTCATCCTCGTCATCAGAGTCAATGTCGATCTCTTCTATTAAGCTCGACTCAGCCATCACCTCTTCCCGATCATCGGAGTAATTGTCAAAATCAGTAGTGGAAATTGGCTCTTCATCCACAACATCATTCTCGTCAACGGAATATCTGTCAAAACCTGCCGTTATAATCGGTCCGGAAACCAACTCGTCTTCGTCAGGATAATCAGCCAACGCATCTTCTTCATACTCGCTTTCATCCGCCGGAGAAGATGAAAAATCATTATCTTCGCTCACCGGATCAGGCTTCATGCGTGTATATTCGCGCTTCATTCCTTTTATATACAGAACGCCCTTGTCCTCATTGTCATCCCTTGTCTCATAAAAATCGTCTTCTTCATAGGTAAAGCTGTGTCTACGACGCGCGCGAATTGATTTAATGGCAAAGATAACAGCCAGAATCAAAAGGAGAAGAACCACGACAGCTACAATCAGCACCCAAGGCGGCAACAACATCCCGAATAGCGACACGCGGCGAGGCTCTTCTGGTGCCGCCGTTTCTACCGGTAATACAGGTGCTGTTGCTGTCATTGCGTCCGTTTCTTCGGCCGGTTTTTCCGTCACGATTGGAGCAGGAGGCGCTATTCCTTCGAGGTAGCTACCTCTTACCGGTATCGGCCAGCTTCCGACGCTGATCATGGAATCATAAACTGTATCGTAAAGAAACAATATTTTCTTATCCGAATCGTTTACGCGACAGACGAGCAGCACCATATCTTTTGGAGGATCGGGAATCGGAATATCCTGAAGGTCGCTCTCCGTCTCCGAAGGCTCGGGATCCGTACCTTCCGCGGCATAAACATACCGATCGGCATCTTTTTGTCGACGCGCTTCAGAATCATTTCCTTCAACAAAACTCTCTGACGGTTCAACAACACCTGTTATATCAGGATCCTGATCTTCTCCTGATGTTGACGATATAAGATCCAGTTCTTCATAGCCTGAACGGTACTTCTCATAAGGTACAAAAGCGCCTGGCAACAGCCTGTATACCGGCACACGTTCCCCGCGCACCTTTAAGGTCGTTAGTTCAAACCCTTCAGGGACAGATTGCTCCGGCAACACCGTCACCGTGAAAAAGCGTGCCGACCATTCACTTCTAAAATAAGGGACAAAAACTCCGCTCTCATCGTCATAAGCATAGAAGCGTCCGTCATCGTCGTCCTCCGCCTTCAGCCAAAACAGCGTATAAGGAAGCGACTCCGATTGGAATGCATCCATCTTAGCACCCTGATGTTCCACTTCGACGGCGCTAAAAGAAGACGGTATACGATCCGCATCCGGTATTGACTCCGGAACACTCAACAGTTCCCCGTCATAACGCTTTCCGTTCCATGCTACAGGATCAGGCACATCAGCCGGTTCCGTTGTCATCGGTGTCATCGATGGCGTCACTAAAGGCGTCGTTGAAGGAACGGTCGACGGTGTACTCGTACTCTTCGGTGTTGTAGTCGTTATCGTAGTTGAGTGCGTACTCTTTGGTGTTGTTGGTGTAGGCTTTGTTGTCGTCGTTGTTGGCTTAGTCTTAGTTGTTGTAGGTTTAGTCGTCGTGGTAGTTGTAGTCGTTGTGGTTATTTGCTGTGTGATAGTCACAGTACGCGACAGTGGAGAACTATGAGGAGGAACATTCGTTATTCTATTTTCATTACCATCCGACGCATTTAAAACTTGAATGGTTGCAGATCCCTGCTTCAGCGTTTTAAACGTGATTCGTACGGCCAGCTGAACCATTTTTTCCGTTTTTCCGTCTGTTTCGTTACCAATACTTCGCCTTTTATAGGTTTGGTTGTATGGACCAACACTGATACCTGACCCTATGGCAGAAAGATTTACACAAGGTTCTATAAGTTGAATGCATGTATCATCATAGACAATCATAAAAGAGAAATTGCGCGTCAGAGCACTTGGAGTGAACCCGAGCGTTACTGTAAACGTATTACCGACAGAGACTTGAGATGCACTGCAACTCATCGTTACTTGTCTATCCACCGCATATACAGCAGTCGAAAATGTCGGTCCAATAGCAATAATCAATGAGAAGATCAATATAAATATAAATACATGCACTTTTTTCTTCATAAAATACCTTAATCCAAATATAGTATCGTCGTCATGGTCTGCATGACAATCACGGTGATAAGGCGTTCTTTATGAGCCGAGCCCCTTCACTCTCTATTGGCCTCCCGTGGCGGATAATCGTGTTTGCGGAATTTTCCGCCCACGGTACATATAGTCAAACACAGCGGAAAAATCGTTTGAATTAATGAAACCATCCGGCACGGCATCCATTGCCAAGAGCTCCGCCTCCAGCCGATGTTTTCCGCGGTACATAAAATCAAACACAGCAGAAAAATCATTTGAGTTGATCCAGCCGTCGCCGCAGCCGTCGCCGAAAATGACTAACTCGAGGAAAATAACCGGTTCGCTTACACCCGTCTTATAGAGCTTGATCTTCGCACCTGTGCCAAGACCCATGTCGTCTGTCACGGGATTGTCGTTGCGTTGGGTTATCTCGATACGCATATCGGCAGGAAGTACGAATGCTTCCTTGATGCGTTTGGCAATATTGCGACCGTCGTCCGGCCAGGCATTGATTAGGAAACGACCCGTAATCTGATAGTCATCGACTAGGGAGACACCGTCCGGAAGCTGCACGTCCGGTATAACAGGAACATCAGGTACGATTTCCGGCGGTGGATCTTGCGGTCGTGTGATGCGAAGCGTGTACGTGCGTGTTTCATTGCTTTCGGATGTCACCTCGATCACAATGTTATTCGTGCCGACGGAGAGTGAATGCGTACCGGCATTCTTTATCGTGCTATTTGTACCGGACACGCCAGATGCCGTCACTTGAATGGTGCCTGTGCCCGCAGGAACATCGACGTCATAGACATACGTTTCCATATCAAACGAAGGATTCAATGTGCCGGCCGACACGCTGATGGATTTTAGATAATTGTTGCGATTGCCGTTGATCGAAGGATAGGGCGATGACGCAGCCGGCATGTCCGCCATGACGGGAATTTTGAATACAAAAGGTGTATCTATCACACCTTGATCGAGATAATTAATAAAGGTTCTCGCCGACTCATATTTCGGCGCGTAGAGGTTCGCCATGTACTGGTGCGAAATACTGCCCGCTAAGTTGAACTTCTGAAGATATAGTGTATCTTGCCCATGTCTAATGTACTCGTCGGCTATCCACGCAGAACCGCCGACAATCGCTCTCCATTGACTGTCCCACGGTAAAAAATACCTTGTGCGTTCGACTTCTAGCGGACCACTGTTCGTTGCGCCGTAGCGTGCGTATTTAAGACCATTGAGAACCGGATCCGAGCCGGAAAAAGCGCGGATATTGTAGAAGTTGTAATACCCTTCATAGCCGGCAACCGTACCGCTGACGGCTCCACCACCTTGAGGTGACACTTCCATAATACAGCGCTGAACAAGGAAAAAAGGATTTACGCCTGTGATCTCCGCAGCATCCATAAAAATCTCGGCGTATGTTTTGATTTGGATCTCGCCTTGATCATTGACATACTCGACGCATCCTCTGGGAAGCGGTACGTTTTCTGTTGTTGGTTCACTCGGGTTCTCCGACGAAGGATCAGTCGGATCAGATGCCGCAGGATCAGTCGGGCTTGATGCGGCAGGATCGGTCAGATTCGACGAAGGTGCCGGCGGCTCATAGGCCTCCGTATCCGATTCCATAAACGTACCCTTTAAGGCATTAAAAACTAACGTTAAATTCTGCACATTCGGCTCGTAAGAAAGGCGCTCGAATTGGAATATATGCTGTTCATCTAACCAAGTCCGCGGATCCATCGTATACGCGACCATTTCTCGGTTGGCAGGTCGCCATCCGCCGGCATCGATAAACACCCACGTGTTGTCCTTAAAATTGTAAAGCGGCGCCTCAAAGGCAACTTCACATAACGGCGCCCAACCCGGAACACAGCTTCGCGACGTATATGTGCCATTTGCCCGTTTGACGGCCTGATATTGATCTTGGACCGCTTTTGAAAAAGGCAATTTTTCCGATGAATTTTTGTTTACGACAGCATGATAAGCTTGAAATACCCAGGTCGGGTGAGCCTGATGCAGTTTGCGAAGCGCCGGTTTATAACTTTCCGGGAATCCTTGCGCTGTCAGATACGCCTCGAATTCAGGCGTCGTCACAGGATCTTCAGGTTCTTGAATAGGCTGATCAGTAAGCATAACAAGCGGCGCGTGGATATAACCGACTCCGCCGCCTCTTACGTCGCGTATCCTATACCAGAGATCGCTGCCGCTTGTAAGCTGTCCTTTCACCGACTCGTACACATCGACTGGAGAAGAAGCATCAAATAATTTCAGCTTCGCCGATTGAGTCGTTGGTCCGGCTCTGAACCACGCCGCCGTTTTGACGTATCCTCGTCGATTGATCACTTCGACCACTGTAGGAGCCGCTTGAACTTCATTGGAATCGGATGAAACAAAAGTAACAAGAAGTGAAAAAAGCATCAATAGAACGGCAAGCCAAACACCGGCTCGACGTGCCGTTTTTGTAATAGAGGTCGCTCTTTTTTCAGCTTTAATACGTTTCATCCTGCTTATTGTCGCGCTTCTTTGGGCTCACTAATCCCGTAAATAAGCCTACTTCGACACTTAATTAATTATATTACATGAACTATGGACAATCATAAGCTGAGATGGCACCTATTGCCTCGATGTCTCACAACTGTAACATTATTATGTGAAATTATGCGAAATCAAAGTCGATCTCATCCAAACTCTTCGCATACGACGGCAAAGCGTATTTGCGGAACCACTTCACTTCCGGAAGATCAAAGGCATCGAGACGTTCCCCGATCTCAATGATGGCGCGGTCAAATTCGTTATTTCCGACTTTTTTCTCGTCGAGACATTTGATGTACGCGGAAAAACAGTCGGCCGCTTTGACAAGAACACACGCTTCCCTGACCATCGGGTCATCCTTCGGCGGGATAAGTAGCGGCCTAATCTCTTCTTGAAGCTCATCAGGCAACATGGCAAGAAGCGTTTCACTTGCTTCTTCTTCAATGTCGCGATACGTCAACTCCATAGGCAGATTGTGATATTTTAGCGGCTTTGGCATATCGCCCGTTATAATCTCCGGAACATCATGAAAAAGAGCCAGCAGAGCTACTTGGCTCGGTTCCGGACACAGGCGTCCGTCTGAATAGTAAAGGCGTCGAATAAGGGCAAGCGCATGCGCGATGACGGCAACGTCCATCGAATGCTCCTGAATATTCTCGAACTCGGTGTTTCTCATCAGGCCCCATCTGTTGATGTAACGCATACGATGAATCATGGCGTAAAAGGACGTATCCACGATATACCTCTTTCCAGTGTCGACACAACTTGGCGACATCCTCTATATACTCGCGTTCTGAGCGCTTGCGTTATGTCCTTTAAATGATTCTCACGCTCAACAGTTGCAGAAAAAACGTGGCCGGAGTGGAGGACGTATCCGGAGTATAAGATATGAGCGCAATGACCATTCCACATTAGACTAAACACTGTAAATCGCCGCAAACATGCGATTGGCGTAAGAATCTGTCATGCCGGCGATGTAATCTGTCACCACGGTCACCGGTGCGGCGTTTTTTTCAGGGTGTCGTCCTTGGTAATTGAAGAATGCTTTCGCGGCGGCATTCGTGTCATCGCGGTCGCCACTTGTCGCGAGATCGATGTAATACTCAAAAAGTCCTTCAAGAACATTGCTCACTTGGCGCCCGTATCGCTGTGCCTTCGGTGCTTTGTAAATGCGCTGTACGCTGATTTCAATCAAAGCTCGCAGTGCTTCAGCCGCCTCGTCGCTCATCACAATGCAATCGCGCCCATCGCTTTCACGGATCACATCACGAACGAGTGTATTGGTGATTTCTTGATTGTTATGTCCCAACGCAGTGACAATATCTCGCGGGAGATCGCTGAACGTGAGAAGTCCGCTTCGTGACGCATCCTCAACGTCTCTTCCGGCATACGCAATCCTGTCGCATATGCGCACGACACAACCTTCTAATGTCGCAGGCATGATATGTTCAAGCGCGCTTCTCATGAGGTCGTCCGTTCCTTTATTGCGACAAGGCACAAGCCGGCGCTCCCCCCACTTCTCCCCGCAATGAGAGGCAATGCCATCGCGCACCTCAAAGGTGAGATTCAGTCCGAATCCGTCGCGATGCTCGGAGAGCACGTCGATGACGCGCAGACTGTGAAGTTCGTGCTGAAAGCCGATGTCGCATTCACGGCATTTCTCCCGTATGAGGCGATTAAGCACGGATTCTCCCGTATGACCGAAAGGCGGATGTCCAAGATCGTGGCCCAGCGCGATGGCGCGGATTAGCGTTGTATTAAGACCGAGGCTGCTGCCAATTGTTTCCGCAAGATAGCTGACGTAAAGCACATGTTCCATGCGCGTACAGATATGATCGTTTTGCGGATTGAAAAAAACTTGCGTTTTATGCCGCAGTCGGCGAAAAGGCATGGAGTAAAGTATGCGGCCGACGTCGCGTTCATAAACGGTTCGGACCGGGCACTCCGGTTCAGGCAAAACGCGCCCCCGACTCTGTGAAGCGCGGGACGCGTAAGGCGAAAGTTTCGCGTCTTCGATCAACTCTTTGCGAACGCGCGGCAACGCGTCAAGAAGCGCGGAATGTTTCTCGCACGCGTCTTCAAGATTGCCTTTCTGACAGAGGTCAACTGCATTACACGTGACATTCGCGCACGCGTCTTCCCTGTCGCTTTGCTGACAAGAATTGACGATATTCGTCGCATCCCGCGTTCCCGTCTCATCCGACAGGAAACAATTATTCGATAAAAAGGTTTGATCTGACATTGATGTCACCCTTCTCAAAAAATGCTTTCAAGATTAGCTGAGTTATGAAAATATTGCCTTACAGGTCACCACGGAGTACCTTCCATACTTGTTTTCATGCTTTTATATCTTAAGTGGTTTTATTCGCAACGACTCAGGTTAGCTTTCGCTTTCCTATCTTATTTTACGCTGCAATGGCGCTCAAACTTTTGAGAGCGTCGATTGGCTTGCCATATAGCGTTTGACGGTGCCATTGAAATCGATCGTAAGGATCGCGTCGTCGCCTGTCTTAGTGATGCGAAGAATTTCTCCTTCACCGAATGTCACATGTCGCACGATGTCGCCCGTGGTGAGCGTCGAATAGTCCAGACCTTGCCGTTTTGGCCTCGGTTTTGGAGTAGCAAAGGAGCTTTGCGTCACGGCATGATAAGGTCTGTCGTCATCGTCCTCTGACTGCGATTGGCTTGATTTTGAAGTTGCTCCGTAAGGCGCACCTTTTGCGAAATGCCAACCGAACCCGAAATCATACGCGTCCTCATCGGTCTCCTCATCAAAGAGACCGCGTTTATCGGTCAGTTCATCCGGTATGTCGAGCATAAAGCGCGAAAACGGATTGTATTGCGTGTGTCCGTATAACAGGCGCGACACTGCTGACGTGACGACAAGCTGCTTTTTTGCGCGCGTGACGGCAACGTACGCGAGACGGCGCTCTTCTTCAATTCCGTCGGGCTCTTCTTCCGCGAGCATATTTGGAAAAATGCCTTCTTCCGCGCCGACGATATAGACGGTATCAAATTCGAGTCCTTTCGCGCTGTGGATCGTCATCAGGCTGACCATAGGAGATGCCGCATCTTTATCCTGATCACTGTAAAGCGCAGCGCGCTCCAAAAACCGCATTAAAACGTCGCGAAGCGTTTGCTCAGAATCCGTTTCTGATTTTTGATCACGGGAAGGTGACGATCCAACAAGAATAGAATTTTCATCCGATTCAGATGTCTCTCCTAACATGGACGACGTTTCTTCATTGATAAAGATCACCTCTTCCTGTTCGGAGAGGATATGAGCTTCAAACTCAATCGCATCCGACACGAGTTCCCGCAAGTTTTCCAGACGCGATGCCGCATCGAGATCGTGGCGCGCCGTCGCTTCTTCATAGAAAGCGATCATACCGGAATCTTCTTCTACTTTTGCGATCCACTCGGCAAACGTGATGTCATCACGATCAAGCGCGGCACCGAGTTCATCGATCAGCGTCACAAAGATTATGAGACGGCCGGCAACTCGGGAAAGCGATTCGTCTTGATCGGATATACGTGCAGCTTCCAGCAATGAAAGGCCGTTTCTTCCGGCAAAAGCCGCCAACCGCTCAAGCGAGACAGCTCCGATGCCGCGCCTCGGCTGATTGACCACACGGCGAAACGCTAGCTCGTCTTCAGGTGAGGCAACGAGCGTCATGTAGGCGATAACATCTTTAATTTCCGCGCGGTCGTAGAAGCGTGTGCCGCCATATACCCGATATTCGATACCAAGCTCACGAAGCGCCGATTCTATATTGCGCGAAAGAGCGTTGACGCGGTACAAAACGACGATATCGGACTCTTTATTGTTGCGCTCTTGCAGGCGCAGACGCCGAGCAATATCTTGCGCGACAAAGCGCGCCTCATCCATGTGATCGGATGCGCGGTACATCAAGACGGGAACGCCTTCTTCATGCGCTGTCCAAAGCGTCTTTTTCCGTCGTCCCGTGTTTTCAGCGATCACTTGATTGGCGGCAGCAAGGATAGTTTTTGTGGAACGATAGTTTTGCTCTAAACGGATAACCGTACATTCCGGAAAATCTTTTTCAAAATCGAGAATATTCCGAATGTTGGCGCCTCGAAAACTATAGATTGACTGGTCATCGTCGCCCACAACACAAAGATTGCGGTGCTTTGCGGAGAGGCGTTTGACGAGTTCGTATTGCACGACGTTGGTATCTTGATATTCGTCGACAAGGATATAGTGAAACTGGCGCTGATACATCTGAAGCACGTCGGGATGCTTTTGAAATAGAAAAAGCGTTTCCAGCAAAATATCGTCAAAATCGACGGCATTCTTCTCGCGGAGCATCTCTTGATAACGGCAGTACACTCGAGCCCACTCAGCGTCATACCATGCGCCCGCTGCGCCCTTTTTCTCAACATCCTCCGGGCGAAGTCCGTCGTTCTTGTAACGGCTGATCCGAGACAGAGCCTCGCGCGGCGTGACTGAACGCTCGTTGATGCCGAGCGCTTTGAGCGCGTCAGACATGACACGCCGCTGATCGGCCGTATCGAAGATTGAGAATGAAGAGCGATAACCTATGAGCTCGCCATGCCGGCGGAGAATGCGCAGCATCATGGCGTGAAAGGTCCCTATCCAGCTTCCCTTTCCCTGGAGACCGATAAGCTGCAATACGCGTTCTTTCATTTCATTGGCAGCTTTGTTCGTAAACGTGATCGCGAGGATGCGTGCAGGATGTACTAGAAGATGCCTAATAAGCCACGCAATCCGGTATGTGATGACACGTGTCTTGCCGGAACCGGCGCCGGCTAAAATTAAAAGCGGTCCTTCTGTTGTCAGCACCGCGCGTTTCTGTTCCGGATTGAGATCGTTTAACAGCGCTTCCTCCGGCGCATTATCTGTTTTCATGTCTTCTCGAGCGATCTTTTGATCTGCCACATTCATGCCTTTCGTTATCTCTTATGTTTAAAGAGCGGGCACTTTCGAGTGCCCGCTGTCTCGTTTTTAAATGGTGATCTTAATATTCCGGCTCAAGCAATCCGAAATCGCCGTCTTTTCTGCGGTAAACGACGCATACCTTTCCTGTCTCGTCCGACAAGAAGATTAAGAACGCATGATCCAAGAGTTCCATCTGCAAGATGGCCTCATCAGGTGTCATCGCGCTGATCGGGAATGATTTGCGACGAATAATCTTAAATTCTTCGCGAGACGTCTCACTCTCTTCTGAAGGCAGGGTCTGCTCTTCCGCATCTAAAAACGCTTGCATGTAAGAATAATCTTTCACGCGTTTTTTCATGCGCGATTTATACTTGCGGATATGTCCTTCTAGGCGATCAATTGCATGCTCTACCGCAGACATAGCGTCTTCAGCGACCGATTCAGAGCGAAAATAGTGAGTGCGCACCTTGAATGTCAGCTCGGCGCGAACCCCTTTGCCTTCCGGCTGAAGTTTAACTTCACCGCGTCCATGATCATCAAAATAGCGCTTAAACTTGGAAAGCTTCTGCTCGATTGACTTTTTCAAAGGGTCAGAGACTTGCATGTCCAAACTCAAGATTTCCATTTTCATTTTGTGGACTCCTTTCGAAAAATCCGACGAATAGCTGTCAGATTTAGATAATATGGTTCATTATACCGTAAGTGCGGCGGCTTCTCAGGCGATTTTTACGACATCGTTTCAAATGAATCGGACAGGCTAAAGGACGCTAAAACGGCTGCAGCGCAAAAGATCGCACTACAGCCGTTTCTTAACGTTAAATGTCGGCAGTATATATATTATGATTTATTCTGCGGCATCGGTCGTGATCATATAACGGAGCAAATCGATGGTGCGCATCGCGTAACCCCACTCGTTGTCATACCACGATACGATTTTGAAGAACCGCTTTTCACCTTTCAGGTTGTTGTCGAGCGTCGCTTTCGAGTCATATATGGACGATGCGCTGTCATGAATGACATCGCTCGAAACGATCGGGAGATCACAGTATTCCATAATGCCTTTCAAATACGTCTCAGAGGCGCGTTTCATCATGGCATCAATCTCTTCGATCGATGAATCATTCTTCAGCAGGACAGTCAAATCGACGACAGAACCTGTAGCCACGGGAACGCGGAAAGCCATTCCGGTCAGAATGCCGTTTACCTCCGGCAACACTTCGCCGACGGCTTTTGCAGCGCCGGTCGTTGTAGGAATGATGTTCACGGCAGCCGCACGTCCAAGACGCCAGTTGCTTTCAGAAATTCCGTCGACCATCTTCTGTGTAGCAGTGTATGCGTGAATTGTCGTCATGAGACCCTTTTCGATCTCAAGACCGTTTTCCAAAAGGACGTGAACGACCGGTGCTAGACAGTTCGTTGTACAAGACGCGTTTGAAACGACAACGTGCTTTTCCGAATCGTATTCTTTGTTGTTGACACCCATGACGATCGTCTTGACATCACCTTTGCCGGGTTGAGAAAGAACGACTTTCTTTGCGCCAGCTTCGACGTGTCCGATCGCTTTATCGTAATCCTTGAAAATACCCGTGCATTCCAGCACATACTCGACACCTAGCTCTTTCCACGGAAGATCCGCGGGGCTGCGTTGCGCCTGAATCAAGCGCACTTTGTATTTTCCGTCGATTACGATGACATCGTTTTTATCTTGATCGGGTGAAGACTTCTCCGTCGTCACGTCACGATCCCAGCGGCGCTGCATTGAGTCATAGGTGAGCAGATAGCTAAAATAATCCGCGTCCGTGCTCACGTCTGCTACGGCGACGACGTCGAATGCTTTTCCGAGAAGACCCTGTTCAACCATACCTCTGAAAATCAAACGACCGATCCGGCCAAATCCATTGATACCTACTTTTGCTAACATTATATTTTCCTTTCTGCTGTCCACACGCTGTGAGCAAAATTTATCTTGGTTAAATGCCTTTCGTTTTTTGGACACATACCCTTTGTATTGAAAAGCCACATGCCAGATGAACATATACTTCACCTAAAGCCTACCGGTTCGTATTATAGTATTAATTCACAATGCGCCGCAACAGGGAAATTCATAAAAAAGAAAGCGATCTATGCTGTTTGTGTTAGCGGGATGACGATTTGTATTACGGCACATCAGGATTATAGGTGTAAAGAAGCATTTCTCCCTCATCGCCTTCAGCGCTGTACCAAATTGTAAGACCTTCAACGCGAATGTATGGGCGTGTTTTATCCCTCATTGCCTGCAAAGCGCTCTCAACTGCGGATTCTTGTTGCTCCTCATAATTGTCATTAACGCCATTCACTCGCTTAAGAAAATAGGTCATCTGTTGATCGGCCCCGCAAATTAATCGATCGGGCGCACCCGCAATTTTATTGAAACATCTTGCCATCTCGGATTGAAAGGCAGTCGTTGTCATACCGGAACGACGGTTTTGGTCAAAGGTCTGAACGATGGTTTTTACATCATCCAGCGTCAGTCGCGGCGTGTTATCGGGCAACCGGTCCATGAGCATCAGCATCAGGCGAGGATATTTTGCAGCATCTTTCGGGTCAGAAAAACTGTCCTTAACTTGATTAGCGCTTTCAGAGAGTGCATTCTCATCAAACCAAAGCGCGATTGAATCTTCAAAGTGAGGCGACGCGTAAAATGGCCGGTAAGGGTTTTTATCAGAATTCAAATCTTGACCTGAATTGTCAACGTCATGACCATGTGACGCTGAAAATGCCGGCTCTTGCGACCCCGGTTTGTCGCCGAAGTTTGAAGCATAGGGACTTATTTCTCCCTCGCTCTTGGCATTGTTGAAAGATCCCTCTGTAAAGTCGGAGTGGTTAAATTCCTGATTGTCGATCAAGTCATTCTCCGCCTGTTCAGGAGCATCATAGTGATGATGAATCGCTTTCTCACCCGATCGATCCGCGAATCCTTTTAATAGACCGGATTGACGGAGAATCATGACCATGCCTACCGCGACAATAAGACAAGCCGCCGCCGCAAAAGACTTGCGATAACGGTTCCAAAACGAAGGTTTCCCTTTTGATGCACGTTTCTTTTCTGACACGTTCGCGGCTGTAGGCGCCGTGCCGGCAGGCTTCACATCACGCAGGAGATCGTCGTCGAGATCGGACATCGCTGAAAAAAGCGGCCATGCACCATGGTCTTGGCGACCGGATTCGTGCAGGCGCAGGTAATCCGAAGCGTTTCGGTTGACCCTCCGTTTATTTTGCTTGTTGTCAGAACTCCAGTTCGTCATCTCGATACCCTTCACTTTGAAGATGCTCTTTCAATTCTTGGCGCATCCTATAAAGCAACTGTCGCACCGCCTCGGATGTCATGCCCTGTTCGGCCGCGATGTCGGACGTGGTCGACGCGAAATAATACCGCTGTAAAAAAATGGTGCGACGATTTCTCGGCTGTTCTCGAAGATAGGCGCTGATTGCAGATGCCAGCTCCTGCTGCTCCAATTTCCTTGCTGTATCTTCATCACTCGGGAGACAAAAGGCAAGTTCGTCAAGCACAACATCGACGTTCCCGTCTCCACGCTTCTGCGATGTTCTCTGCCGCACGCGATCGATGGCTTCGTTTCTGACGATTCGGCAAAGCCAAGACTTGAGCGATCTCGGCCTCACATCAGCGGCATCGTTCCATGCCGCAAGGCACGTATCGTTGACGCATTCTTCCGCATCTTCGTAATTTTCAAGGATATTCCAGGCAAGTTGAAAGAGCAGTCCGCCATATTTCTGATACGTCGCGTCGATCGCCTCTTCGGAACGCTGCTGATAGAGCGCGATGATATGCTCGTCGGTTGGCGGAAAATCGGCTGCCATGAAGTGAAGTTTGACCCTTTCAGGATTTTCGGAAAAGCGTCAACGACATACGCATTGAGTTGTGCTCTTCCTGTCAAAAAATATTTTCTATCCATGAAATTGTAACACCTTCCTCTCAAATGGTCGATCAATGCAGTGTCCAAACGTTCATTTCTTCTCATCTGTCCAATGATCAGCATGCGTCTCACGGTGTCGTTGTGATCATGAAACATTCGGGTTTCGCACGATGCCGACAAAGAGGGGCGCGCCGGCGTCGTCCGCGATGACGTACATGAAGGGGCGGTCAAGTCTGATCCTGACGATATCGTCCGGCATCGGCGCGGACGTGGGAACAGCCTCTATGATGGTCATAGCGGCCGCTTCGACCCCGCCTTCTTCGAGTGCAATAAAAGATTTCTGATCGATTTTGCTGACAGCAATTCCCGGTACAGACGAGTTATCATTTAACATGCCGGAAAAATCCGTGGTTCCTTGGAGGAGCGTTCGTATACCGATCGGTTCAAGCAGATCCAAAAGATCGATGCTGGAACGATAGGTAAATTTCGGCACAGAAATCGCCAGTTCACACGGAGACCATGTGCCATTTAACAAATCCTGAAGAAATGTTTCGTCTTCGAGCAACATTTCCGGTGTGACCCCTGAATCCGGCAACACGAAGCGAATCGAACCGTTCACCATATTGAGCTGGACGGCGTGCCAGCAATCGCCCTCAAGATGCTTCGCGTCGCTCGAACCGCCGTTCATAAAGGTGGTGTTCACGTCGCCAGTCAGTGTGTGAAATATGTCTTCTTTGCTAAATTGTTCTTCAAAATAGGTATCCTGCCAACTTGATTTGTAGTAGAGCGTATTAATAAGAGCAAACATAATGTCAGGACTAAAGTAATCCGGTTCAAATTTCGGATCAATCTTATCGCGCGTGGCTTTTTTCACCCATGCATTCATCTGCTCGGAAGTCGCAGGAACTTTAAAATCAACGGCAAAAGCAGAGGCGTAAAAATCATGCGAAAGCTGATCCAGCCACGTTTGACTGAGATCCTCTCTAAATTCATTCGATAACCAAGCTGAATTTGCGATCTGCTCGATATTGTCTTTATTCTCTTTCATCATGAGCGCATAGAGTTTACGAAGTTCTGCGCCTACATTTTGATCTGAAAGACCTAAAAGCTCGCGAAGGCCTTCTCGTGTTGTGCCCGCCGCTCCAGCCTCAAGCATCGCCAAAGGATAATAGAGGCTAATCGGAGAATAGAGCGCATTCTTGTCGGCATCGTTCCCGAGCGCAAGATGCGATGTTTTATCGGCAAAGTCCCAAAGCGCCGCACGAAACGATTCTGAAATATCGTCGTACCGTACGGTGTCCAGTTTCGTGTCGGGAGATGCAAGAAGAATCTTCTTCAACGCGTCATCCTGATCGATATCGGGGGTTTTTTTATCCGTCTCGTCCGGTTGTTCTTTATCTATGTCGGGTGAAACACTCTCAGACGGTATGATTGGCTTATCATCTTTCGGCGCACAAGCTGTCACACTGAATAGCATGAGCATACAGAGTAAGAACGCGAGCAAGCGCACTCCCCTATTACTCGTCTTTAGCTTTGCGTTTTTTTCTGACATCACGGTCTTTTTCATTGTGGATCTCTCCTGTTCTTTCCCTTAATTTAGAGATACTTTTCTTTATTTCAGAAATTGCTTATCGACTTCTCAAGTGGTCGGCTTCGATCTTGTATCGTACCCGTGGCGCACGATCACGATCTTATAAACTTTTAATCGCCGCTCGTGTAACCGGTATGGCACACGTGACGCGCGTCCACGTTCCTATAAGCTTTTAATAATTCGCTCGCGCACCGTGGTGACAGCCGTGACACACGGTTATTCGAGTGATCGCGAAGTTTGCGGATTTCTCACAATGCCTACAAAGAGCGGCGCGCCTGCGTCGTCTTCGATAACGTATATGAACGGTCGGTCAAGTTTGATCTCAATCGGCATCATGGCACATTCATCAGAGACTTCAACGAGCGTCATTGCAGCCGCTTCAATCCCCCCTTCTTCGAACGCTATGAAGGATTGTTGATCGATTTTGCTTACATACGGATCTGCGTCAGACTCTTCCTTCAACAAACCGGAAAAATCGGGATCTGTCTGAAGCAGTGTGATAACGCTGATCGGTTCGAGCGCTTCCAAAAGATTGATGCTCGACCGATAGGTAAACTTAGGCACCGTGATCGCAAGTTCACAGG